>CADBOI010000152.1 GCA_902796335.1 uncultured Spirochaetales bacterium | reverse complement strand
GGATTCTCGGAGCTGAATGTTATTGACGACATCGACCTGAGCGGTATTTTCTCAGCCATGTCATCGAACAAAACGAACAACAAGGCTGTATCACGCGATGATGATCCGAACACCCTCCTTCTGGCACTCGGAAAGACGCTTGAGAAGATTGCAAATCTCATAACCGATGATGACGGAATGTTCAACAATCCCAAGTTCAGAAGATTCCACATGGAGGCAAAGGCAATCAAGCTCGCCTATGAGGTTGCAATGAGTCCGTACTTTGCAGAGGGCTACAATCTCGGAGACACAATCAAGGGAGTCTGCAACGATAACAGACCCAAGACAGAGGCCTCCCTTGACGACCTTGTTATGTACGTCTGCGCTTCCGTTTCCTGCTATGTGGACAACATCTCCAAGCTGTCGGAACGTTTCCTCACGCAGTATCTGAGCAAGACCATCATTGATGCCTTGGCAAATGCCGACATGACCGTTCTCAAGGAACAGGCCGTTGATTCCATGGCAACCGTGCTTGAAATCAACCGTCAGGAGAGCCAGGATCTTTCCAGCGATGTATGGACCGAACTGATCAAGGCAATAGCCGATGAAACAGACACGGATGAGGATGTTGTCTATGACACAATCTCCACAATCAAGGATTATCTTGACAATGGAGGATCGCTGAGCAATATTTTCAACAATCTGCTTTCGGAAAACCAGGAATATATAATCGATTCAGCTGTCAAGAAACTGATTGAGGATCTCCAGACCTCACTTGCTGACATCATTGAAAGCATCAGAAACGAGGCGAAGTACTTCGTCGGAACCGTGACCGGAATCCTCTATGATTCAGGATTCAATACGATTATCGATAGAATGATAGGTTTTGTCGATACAATCAAACAGAACCTCGATTCAGAAACATAAAGTGCAAATGGTTTTTGCCCTTTTAACACAGGCAGTACTGCTGCCGGAACCGGCTGACTGCCGGCTCAATTAACAGACTTGAACATGACGGTGTTCTGACCACCGCATGTCATTCCGAGAGGCTCCATGGGAGTGAGGCTGTAATCCTCGACCAGGAGCCTCTCGTTTTTTCTGAGCATCTCCCTGGCCTTGTCTATTGCAGCTCTCTCCACAGCTCCGCCTCCGATTGTCCCTGAGATCCCGTTATTCGTAACAAACATCATTGAGCCCACGGATCGGGGCGATGAACCTTCCTTCCTGATTATCCTCGCCATTACTCCGCGCTCTTTTGATGCCTTGTCTGCCAGAGCGGCATCGATAGTGATCGCGTTCTTGTCCGCACGGAAGACCGAGATGATCTGTGCCATGACTGCAACCGCTATTTCCTGCGGTGTGACTGCGTTGATCTTAAGCCCTATCGGTGTGCAGAGCTTTTTCATCATGTCGTCCGTGATCCCGTTTTCATGGACAATGTCCATGCAGTGGGCGATTTTTGCCTTGGATCCGATCATCCCTATGTAGGAATGCGGATGCCGCAGTGCATAGAGCAGGCAGGCCTCGTCATGCAGGTGGCCGTGTGTGAAGATGCAGTAGTACGGTGCGAAGAAGTTTTCATATTCCTTTGAGAGAATGTCGCTGTAATCTCCGCAGATTCTGGTTGCCTTTGGGAACCTCTCCTGTGTCAGGAGCTCCTTCCTGCTGTCGAAGACGGTTACCTTCATGTCCTGAAGGACCGCAAGGTCATAGAGGGCCTTTCCCACATGGCCGCATCCGAAGAATACCAGATGGGGCTCTGCCACAATGCTTTCAACAAGATCCGGTTCTGCCACAGGATCGTCCGAATCGCCGAAAAGAAGCTTCCCGTCTCTGTAGATGGCCTCGTGCCCATTCTTTATGTTTGTCCGTCTTTCAAGGTTTCCTTCAGCAAGGACCCTAACCAGATTTCTGTAATAGTCGTTCATCCGAAAACCTCCTCAAAGACCTTCTGCTCCGCAACGCGGCACTTTCTTTCGAATTCCATATACTGTTTGAGAAGAGTTCTGCATGCATCGGAAAGGGTTGCCGAACCACCTTCGGTTCCTCCATGGACGCGGATCACCGCTTCCTTTCCCATGGCTTTTTCCACATTCCTGATTATCTTCCAGGCCTTTGAATAGCTGATCTGCATCTTCTCAGAGGCTGCCTTTACGGACTTCTCGCTGTCTATGTTCAGAAGCAGGTCCCTTACTCCGGGACCGAAGAATCCGTCTCTGTTTTCAACAAGAACAAGTTTTGAAATGAAGTCCATGGCAACCTCCGCTTCAAAGATATCCTTTGCACATGGTTTGCGCAACCATTGTTTTTCAATTAGAATGATGGCATGGATCTGTACGGAACCCTTGCCCGTAAGGCTGCAGGAGACAATTCATTCATTTCCCTCATAGGTGGCGGCGGAAAGACAACGCTGCTGATCAACCTTGCCTCGCATCTGCGTTCTGCGGGAAAGAAGGTCCTTATCACAACCACCACAAAACTTATGTCCCCGCGCTTTCTCGACTACAAGGCAGACAGATTCTTCTTCAACGACGATGTGCTGTCCTTCTTCCCCAATGGCCCGTTGACCGTTCTGTATGCACTTGAGGCAGAGGACCGGAACAAGATCTGCTGTCCTCCGTTGGAGAACCTCAGTCTTCTGAAAGACCGCTATGACGTTGTCATCAACGAGGCCGACGGATCAAAACGCCTTCCTTTGAAGATCCACACGCAGCGCGACCCCGTGGTGCCCGATTTCACAACGTACACAATATCCGTCATGGGGCTTTGGGCAATTGGAAAAAAAGCCTGTGACGTCGCATTCGTCGATTCCCGTGACAT
>CADBOI010000151.1 GCA_902796335.1 uncultured Spirochaetales bacterium | reverse complement strand
GAGATGAACGAGTTCATCGACAACGGCTACAAGAACGGTCTTCTGGGAGACAACGGTTCCCTCTATCAGTACTGGATCGCAGATTTCGATCCCGCCACGGACAACGTCGGAGTCAAGGACTTCACATTCACCGGCGAGAACGGAATCCTCAACATCGCCGTCGAGGGCGGCTATGAGCCGTTCAGCTTCGTAAGCGACGGCAACCTTGCCGGCTTCGATGTCGAGTTCGTCTGCCGCTTCTGCGTGGAATATGGCTACACACCGGTCTTCAATGAGATTCCTTTCGAGTCCATCGCACCGGGTGTCGAGACCGGAAAGTTCGACATCGGAATGAACATTGTTGTGAGCGAAGAGCGCAACGAGACCGGAACGCTTTCGGATGTGTATTACACATGTCCCGTGTACCTTGTCGTCATGAACAACTCGCCTTATGCCGCATCTGCAGGTTCTGATACCGCAGCGGTTGCCAAGGTCGGATTCTTCGAGAAGATAGAGCAGAGCTTCTACAAGACCTTCATCAGGGAGAACAGATGGAAGCTCTTCGTGTCAGGTGCCGGAGTCACGACTCTGATCACAATCTGCTCGATTGTCATCGGAACGGTTCTGGGTTTTGCAGTCTACATGGCTTGCAGACACGGCAACAAGTTCGCCAACACGACAACCAACTTCTTCATGTGGCTGATCCACGGAATGCCTACCGTCCTGTTCCTGATGATTCTCTACTACGTCATCTTCGGATCCTCGAGGATTGCCGGAATGTGGATTTCCGTCATAGGCTTCTCGCTGATCTTCGCCACGGCCATGATCGACATGCTCCGCGTGGGATACAACGCGATCGGCAAGGGACAGTATGAGGCTTCCACGGCATTGGGTTATTCGGACACCCAGAGCTTCTTCAGGATCCTGCTTCCGCAGGCGGCCCATCACTTCCTGCCCATCTACAGCAACGAGGTCGTGACCCTGATCAAGGAGACTTCGGTCGTAGGTTACATCGCTGTCCTTGACCTTACAAAGATAAGCGACCTTGTCAGAAGCAGAACATACGAGGCATTCTTCGCACTGATCCTGACAGCCGTGGTCTACTTCCTGATCCAGGGCATCATGGTCAGGCTGGTCAGAATGGTCCAGAAGAAGATCGACCCGAGGCGCAGGTCTGACAAGAAGATTCTCAAGGGAATCGACATCAAGGACTGGGATCTCTTCTGATTCCACTCCCTTACAAATGGAACCCCGCAGCATCCGTTGCGGGGTTTTTCTTGCACTTGCAGGAGGAACAGAAATAGAATTCTCCTGTGAGCACCTATCTGATTCTGGCAGCCTCAACATTCATCTCGGCCATAATCCAGGCAACCATGGGATTCGGATCCGCTCTGATTTTGCTGAACGTGCTTCCGTTCTTCTTTCCGCTGAACAAGGCCATAGCTCTGATGCAGGTTTCCATGCTTTTCCTGAATCTGGTGTTCTCCATAATCTACTGGAGGAAAATCCGGTGGGATGTTCTTTATCCTGCACTGATTCCAGCCGCAGTCTGCGGCCTGGTCTTCACACTGGGGATGTTCTTCGGGGTGAGGATTCTCAAGAAGATTGAAATCCGTTTCCTTAGAAAGCTGATCTATGCGTTCATAGGGGTCAACGGGGTCTACATCATAGTCAGACAGTTTCTCTGAGCTCTTTTATCCTTGCAATGATCCTGTCTATGTCCGAATGGGTGACCGTTGGGTTCAGAAGGGTGAACTTCAGCATGACCTTGCCGTCCTTGGAGGTCTGGCCTATGACGCTTCCCTCGTCCATCAGGCGCTTTCTGATGTTCTTGTTGGCCTCGTCTCCATCCACTACGGCAAAGACAACGGAGCTTATCTCCGGCTTCACGGGAGCTATGAACACGGGGTCCTTCTTCAGCTGGTCATAGAAGTAGTCGGCATTGTCAACAGCTGTGTCCACTATGGACTCAAAACCGCTGCGGCCGCGTGTCCGGAAGGCCATGAAGACCTTCAGGGCATCGAATCTGCGTGTGGTCTGAAGGCTCTTGTCCACAAGGTTGATGTAGCCTTCCTCCTCGTCTTCCTCGCGGTTGAGGTAGTCGGCATGCAGCTCGAAGCACTCCTGCATGTTCTTGTCCTTGAACAGGACGACCGAGCAGGAGATGGGCAGAAGGAACATCTTGTGGAAATCCACGGTGACGCTGTCGCAAAGGCTCAGATCGCCCATGCGGTCCTTGTTCTTACGGCTCATCACAAGAGCGCTTCCGTAGGATGCATCGGCATGAAGGAACAATCCGTACTTGTCGCAGACGCGTCTCATCTGGGCCACGTCATCTATCGAACCGTAGTCCGTGGTACCGATCGTGGCGACGGCACAGAACGGCAGAAGACCGGAATTGATGTCCTCTTGAACCATCTTATCGAACTTTTCTATATCAATCTTGCAATTTGAGTCTACCGGAAGCTTTCTGACAGAATCGTAGCCCAGACCCATCACGTGGCAGCTCTTCTCCATTGAGAAGTGCGACACCTCGGATGTATAGAGCCTGAGCAGGGCAAAGCAGGAGGGTAGACCTTTCTTCTTCACATCGTGGCCAAGTCGGGTTCTGCAGAACCAGTCGCGCGCTGCGATGATCGCCGACATGTTGGACTGTGTTCCTCCTGATGTGAAGGTTCCGTCCGCTCCCGGACCGAACCCGAAAAGCTTCACAAGTCCGTGGATCATGGCTTCCTCGACCTCTGTGGCCGCAGGGCCCTGGTCCCAGCTGTCCATGCTGTCGTTGAAGGCTCCGATGATCAGCTCCGATGCGATGGACTCCGTCAGAGCCGGTGCATGCAGATGAGGCATGTACATGGTGGACCATGTTCTGAGTAGATGCGGCATGATGCTTGTTCTGACTGTCTCCAGAGTCTCTTCAAAGCCTGTTCCATGCTCGGGGAGGAATCCCAGTTTCTCAATCAGGGATCTGAGTTCGTAGACGTCCATGCCTGAGTATGCGGCATCATCGTCATATGATGTGATGATCGCATCGGTTGTCCGGTCGATCATCCTTCGGAACGTTTCCTTGACCTCAGTGTCAGAGGACAGAATGATAGGTGTTTTCCCCTCCATTTCCGACTCCTTCCAAAGTGATGGTGCTGATAAAGCAGATACCATGATACCAGCTATTGCCGAAACAGGCTATCAAAAACAAATAAATGTTTGACCCCGCACCCGTATAAATATATAGTGGGGGTTACACCGCAATTATCATTGCTGAAGGAGGCGCGATATGATGGATTTCATTGTAAGTGTCAACGATTTCATCAACGGTATCGTTTGGGGAGTGCCGATCATGGTGCTCATTCTGGCAACCGGACTGTTCTTCACATTCCGGCTCGGTTTCTTCCAGTTCACCCATTTCGGGTTCATGTTCAAGGATACGATAGTCAAGGCGTTCAAGAAAAAGGACGAGCATAAGCCGGGAAAAGGAGAGCTGACATCGTTCCAGGCGGCAATGACGAGCGTCTCCGCCATAGTGGGATCCGGAAACATCGCCGGAGTGGCGACGGCAATAGTCGTCGGTGGTCCGGGAGCACTGTTCTGGATGATAATTGCGGCAATAGTCGGAATGGCTTCGAAGTTCGCCGAAATCACACTTGGAATCAAATACAGGAAGTTCAACGATGACGGTTCCGTCAGAGGCGGAGCCATGTACTATCTGGCCGACGGCTTGAAGCAGAAGTGGCTGGGCATCCTGTTCTCCATTCTTGTCATTCCGTTCGCATTCGTCATAAGCGGAGTTGTGGACACCAACACAATCGCAACCACGCTGTTCGACGAATTCAGAGTTCCAACAATCGCAACCGGAATCGTTCTGGCGGTTGTCACCGGAATCATCGTATTCGGCGGAGCCAAGAGAGTAGGTTATGTCTGTGCCGTCATCGCTCCGTTCATGGGCGGTGCATATCTGATTGCCGGACTGTTCATCATCATCCTGAACATCACCAAGGTTCCCGGAGCAATCGGAACAATCGTACAGGCGGCTTTCAACCCGTCAGCTGCAACCGGAGGTGTGATCGGATCGATTCTGGTCACCATGAAGATGGGAATCGCCCGCGGCATGTACTCCAACGAGGCAGGTCTCGGAACCGCCGCCATGGTCCATTCTCCGGCCAAGGTCGACTCTCCTGCAGAGCAGGGAGTCTGGGGACCGATCGAGGTCTTCCTTGACACCATCGTGGTCTGTACGATCACAGCCCTAGCCATTGTCATGTCTGGTCTGTGGACAAGCGGTCTCGATGGAGCAACCCTTACTGTTAACGCATTCAGGCAGATGCTTCCCGGCGACATCGGATACTGGGTTGCAATGGGATCTGTCATCCTGTTCGGTTTCAGCTGTCTCATCAGCTACTACGACTATGCAACACAGGCTGCCGAGTATCTGTTCGGTGAGAAGAGCAAGCTGTTCGTGAAGATCTTCTGGGTCCTGACAATTGTCGTCGGAAGCCAGACCACGCTTGGTTTCGTCTGGGACCTTGCAGATACGTTCAACGGCCTTATGATCATTCCGAACCTCATCGGTCTTCTGCTTTTGAGCAACGAGGTCATCAGGGAGAAGAAGACCTACTTCGAGGCAAACGGAATCAAGTGAGGGTCTGACATGAAGTTCAAGGTTGACAGATTGGATGTGAACATCTATCCCTCCAACAGGGAGATGGGTCAGGCTGCGGCCAAGGCGATCGGAGACGATCTGTGCACTCTTCTGGCACAGAAAAAGGAGGTGAACGTCATGTTCGCCGCCGCTCCGTCCCAGAACACGACCCTGGAGGCCCTTCTGGATGACGGTAGAATAGACTGGTCACGGATCAATGCCTTCCATATGGATGAGTATGTGGGTATTTCAATCGACAGACCCCAGTCCTTCAGAAACTATCTGAACACGCACATCTTCAGCAGGAAGCCCTTCAAGAGTGTGAATCTGATTGATGCAGACGGTCCGGATGCATACAAGGTTGCAGCCGACTATGCAAAGCTTCTCAAGGAAGCGGGTCTGGACCTGATTGTGCTTGGGATAGGTGAGACCGGCCATATCGCTTTCAACGACCCGCCTGATGCCCGTTTCGACGAACCGCTTCTCGCAAAGGTCATAGAGCTTGGAGAGGTCTCGAGGATGCAGCAGGTTCACGACGGATGTTTCAAGACTCTAGAGGAAGTTCCGAAGCAGGCAATCACAGTCACAATCCCTGCATTCGTCTCGGCCTCGAAGCTTCATTGTGTCGTACCGGGACCGACCAAGTGCAGGGCTGTCAGGGCAACGCTTGAGGATCCTGTTTCCGAGGCCTGTCCTGCTTCCGTTCTCAGAAGACATCCTGACGCCCATCTGTATCTGGACAAGGACAGCGCGGCCCTTTTGAGTGTCGCAAAGAATCTGGAGGCGTAAGCTATGGATTTTGAATTCAGCGGTCTCAATGTCCTGGACGGAAAATGCTACAGCGTAGCTGTGGCTAATGGGGTGATTTCAGACCTCAGGGAATGCAGTGACGTCCCCACGGACAGGTTCATTTGTCCGGGCGGTCTGATCGACACGCAGGTCAACGGATGCCTGGGATACAACTATACCGGAGAAAACCTGACCACCGATCAGGTCAGGAGCATCTGTCTTGAACTTGCAAAGCACGGAACTCTCCAGCACTTTGCTACCATCATCACAAGTCCTGAAGAACGGATCCTCAGAAGCCTGGACGTCATTGTCAGGTCAATTGAGGAAGATGAATTCGTAAGACGCAGCATCTCCGGTATCCACATCGAGGGCAACTACATCTCACGGCTTGACGGCCCCAGAGGTGCCCATAATCTGGACTATGTGCGCGATGCAAGCATAGAGGAGTTCGACAGGTGGCTTGAGCATTCGAAGGGGCACCTGAAGTACATTACAATCGGAGCCGAGGCAAATGGTGCGGAGGATCTGATAAGGCATGCCGTGTCAAAGGGCGTGGTCGTGTCCATCGGCCACACCGGAGCCACAAGGGAGCAGATAGACCGGGCTGTGGAGGCCGGTGCAACGGTTTCAACTCATCTTGGAAACGGCATATTCGCCAAACTTGACAGATTCGAGAATCCGATCTGGCCCCAGCTTAGGAACAGAAAGCTCACGGCCGGAATCATAGCCGACGGCGACCATGTCACACCGGATCTGGTCTGGGTTTTCTCCAGATGCAAGGACCCGGAGCACATCATACTGGTTTCCGACCTGCACCACTGTGCAGGACTTCCTGCGGGGCGACGCAAGGACGGACCTCTGGAGATCGATGTCTATGAGGATGCGGCAGTGCGTGTTGCAGGAACACCGTTTCTGGCAGGAGCAGGCGTGCACCTACTCAGATGCATCTGGAACTACGCCGCATTCACGGAAACGGACAGGGTTGCTGCCTTCAGACTTGGGACTCTGAATCCGATAAACAAGTACAATCTTGATCCGGACAGGGCGGTTCTTGCAAAAGGCCAGGCTGCGGAGTTCATCACTTTCAGGGCAGGG
>CADBOI010000150.1 GCA_902796335.1 uncultured Spirochaetales bacterium | reverse complement strand
CGGGCCATCATAGAGCTTCTGAGGAACGCTCTTGCAGCCAAAGGGGAATCAGAAGAGCCTGTCAGTCTTTCAATATCGGAGAAGGATGATTCCTATGAGATCCAGATAGTCAACAGCGGCAGGATTCCAAAGGACATGGACGTTGATTTCTTTGAGCCATGGGCAAGGGGTGACTGGTCCAGAACCTCGGGAGGTTCGGGACTGGGACTCCCGATCGCAT
Organism: uncultured Spirochaetales bacterium; assembly: GCA_902796335.1. Classification (GTDB taxonomy): domain Bacteria; phylum Spirochaetota; class Spirochaetia; order Sphaerochaetales; family Sphaerochaetaceae; genus UBA9732. Next base: position 5,428 of record CADBOI010000150.1, on the reverse strand, counting down.
CGGCAATCCTGGCCCTGCACAGAGGAACTGTCTCTCTAAGACAGATAACACCGGACCTTGTCAGCGCTATCGTAAGCTGGCCCAAAGCATGAAAAAGGACGGCTCAGCGGCCGTCCTCAACAAATGATCTAATCTCTTCGAAGAACTCATCGTATGTCGTACACAGTTTCAGGTCAGGTTCCTCCTTGAGTATGTTCTGAGGAGCCCTGAACAGGCAGCCCTTGTCGGCCTTGCGGATCATTGTAAGGTCGTTGTAGCTGTCGCCTGCGGCGAATGTCCTGAAGTTCATTGAGCGGAATGCGTCGATTGCCTTGCGCTTTCCGTCCTGCTGTCTGAGTCTGATTCCTGCAAGCATGCCCTTGTCGTCTATGACCAGGCTGTTGCACAGGATCGTCGGCCAGCCCAGCTGTTTCATCAGGGGTTTTGCGAACTCGGTGAATGTGTCCGAAAGGATCACCACCTGGGTGATCTCGCGGACCTTGTCCAGAAACTCGCGCGCTCCTTCAAGCGGCTTTATGGTGGCAATGACATCCTGGATGTCCTTCAACGTCAGGTTGTGTTCCTTCAGGATGTTCATTCTGTATTTCATCAGCTTGTCGTAATCGGGTTCCTCTCGGGTTGTGATCCTGAGCTGGGGGATTCCGGTCTTCTCGGAGAACGCAATCCAGATTTCGGGAACAAGAACACCTTCAAGGTCAAGGCAGACAATATCCATACAAACCTCCTGATCAGATTCCGAGCACGTTCATGACGTACTTCAGAATGTCTTCTCTGTCTATTACATCATTGTGAACCGGCTTCTTGCTCTCAAGGGAACTGAGGTTTCCAGGAACGGGAACGCCTGTTTTTGCATTGATGGCCTTGATCTGGGCGAACTCGTCACCGTCCAGCGGAAGGCCGATTGCCTCGGAAACCGGGGTTGGGAACTTGTAGGGCGATGCGGTTGAGAGAACCACAACCGGGACATCATCCTCCATTTCCTTCCTGTAGTCGTCTGCCACCTTCATTCCCACAGCTGTATGCGGATCGCAGAGATAGCCGTCTTTCCTGTACACGCTTCCGATGGTCTCAATGGTTTCCTTCTCCGTACATGAATAGGATCTGAAAGTCTCCCTGATTGTCTTCATGTACTGCTCATCCACGGTGAAGATTCCTTCGGATGAAAGGTCAGACATCCATTTGGAGACGACCTGCGGATTACATCCCGAGGCCAGGAAAAGAAGTCTTTCGAGGTTGGAGGACACAAGGATGTCCATCGAGGGAGAGCTTGTCCTGTAGAACGGTCTTCTCTTGTCATAGACACCGGTGTTAATGAAGTCTGTCAGTACCTTGTTCTCGTTGGATGCGCAGACAAGGTTCCTTACAGGGAGTCCCATGAGCTTTGCAAAATATCCGGCGAGGATGTCGCCGAAGTTTCCGGACGGAACGACGAAGTCTATCTTGTCACCGACCTTGATCCTGCTCTGGGCCACAAGATCGGAATAGGCTTTGAAGTAGTACACGACCTGAGGTGCAAGGCGTCCGATGTTGATGGAGTTCGCAGATGACAGGGCCTTCTTTGCCTTGGACAGCTCCTCCATGGAATTGATTTTCGAGAAGGCCTTCTTGACCGCGGTCTGGCAGTCGTCGAAGTTGCCCTTCACTGCACAGACCTTGACGTTGGCTCCTTCCTGGGTGGCCATCTGGGCCCTCTGGATCGGGGACACGCCTCCGTCGGGATAGAACACTATGATCCTTGTTCCGGGAACATCGTGGAAACCCTCCATGGCGGCCTTTCCGGTATCGCCGGATGTCGCTGTGAGAATGACGGTCTCGTTTTCATCGCCGGTCTGCTTTTTTGCAGCCAGCATCAGCTGCGGGAGCATTGAAAGGGCCACGTCCTTGAATGCGGATGTGGGGCCGCGGAACAGTTCCAGCACATACTTGTCACCGACCTTCACGACAGGAGTGAGGTCCTCTGTCTCGAACTTGTTCTTGTATGCACGGTCCACAAGGCCGCCCATATCATCGAAATCGGGAAGAAGATGGGACAGTATCATCTGTGCCATCTGAAGTGTGCTCTTGCCTATGGCCGACTTCCAGTCAAAACCCTTTGAAAGGTCGCTGTCCGATACCAGAAGGCCTCCATCCGGGGCGATTCCCCTGAGGACGGCATCCAGACAGTCGCACCTGAATTCTCCGCGCGTGCTTCTATAATCCATGTTGTCTCCTTGTTCTCTTTAATCAATCAATGGCGATCAGTTTCGCATTCTCCACACCCTGGCAGTCGTCGATGTCCTTGAGCAGGTTCGTGATTGCAGCCGGCATTCCGCTTATGTCCAGTGTGATGGTCACGCTGGCGTTGCCGTGGACGGGCAGGCTCTGCGTTATGGTGAGGATGCTTGCCCCGGCCTGAGAGATGACTGAAAGCACGTGGCTCAGAATGCCTGTCTCGTGGGAGAGAAGCATAGATATCACGGCCTTTCTTCCGTCTGAGATCCTGATCGGTTCCAGGATGAAGTCCTTATATTTGTAATAAGTGCTTCTTGAGATGCCGGCCATCTTCACAGCCTGCATGACGTTCTTCGCCTTTCCTTCCTCAAGAAGATGTTTTGCCTTGAGCACTGTCTCGAAATAATCAGGAAGAATGCTCTTATGGACGATCAGGTAGTTTTCAAGCATTTTCTAAACTCCATGGCTTGCCATTTGATTGACCGTATGATACATTGTCCCCAATTAAAAGACAAGTGTTTTTGAGGCACGGACATTTTATTTTCGGATGTGCCTGTTGGGAGACAATATGAAAGTTTCTATCCTTGGTCACGGGGTTGTTGGTAAAGGCGTATGGGATATGCTGCAGAACAATCCCTGTTTTGAAGTGAGAAACGTCTTGGTTAAAAAGGGCGAGAAAAGTGCGGACTTCATGACGGAGTCCTTTGAAGATATTCAGAACGACGATTCGGAGCTCGTTGTCGAATGCATGGGAGGAGTGGACCCGGCCTATGAGTTCGCCTCCAAATGCATTGAGGCGGGAAAGAGCTTCATCTCGTCGAACAAGGCTCTTGTTGCCGCACACGGAATCGACCTTCTGAATCTTTCACTGAAGAAGGACAAGGGATTTCTATTCAGCGCAGCCTGCGGAGGGGCAATCCCGATTCTCCAGAACCTTCATCTGGCCAGAAAAAGCGACAGCATAGTCTGGGCCGGCGGAATCCTCAACGGAACCACGAACTTCATTCTCGATTCCATGGACAGACGCGGAATCGGATTCGATGAGGCCCTTGCCGAGGCCAAGGCCCTGGGTTATGCCGAGTTCGACCCCACAGCCGACATCTCCGGAATGGATACTATGAGGAAGATCATGCTCATCAGCATGGTCGCATACGATGTCCTTCCCAATTCCGATTACCACGTAGAAGGAATCCAGAGTGTCAGCGCCTATGACTTCAAGGTTGCAGACACGATGGGCTGCACCATCAGACTTGTCGGACGCTGCGGCCTCTCCGAATCGGGAAGGCTCTATTCCTATGTCCAGCCGATGCTCTGCAAAAGAAGCGATTTCTATGCCGGAGTGTGCAGCAACATCAACATGGCCCAGTACGAGGGAAAGAACAGCGGAGTCATGTCGTTCATGGGACAGGGTGCCGGACGTTATCCAACGGCCTCTGCAATCCTCAGGGACATGACATCCTTCTACGAGGGACAGAAGCAGATGCTCAAGAGCGGATGCCTGTTCGGATTTGCGAACAACAGCTCCAAGGAGTGCGAGGGAAGCTATTACGTGCGCCTTGATTCCTCTCATGTTCCGGCAATAGAGGACAAGGTCGGAGTCAAAGAGGTCGTGTCCGAAAAGGACGGCATGAAGTGCGTGATCACAGAGGCCGTCACGGTCAAGGATATGCATGACCTTGCCGCAGAGCTTAGAAGAAAGGGTGCACAGGTGTTCTTTGCACAGGTCAAGGGTTGATATATGTTGAAAGTCGCAAAATTCGGAGGCTCGTCGGTTGCATCGGCGGCCCAGTTCAAAAAGGTCAGGGACATCGTCCTCTCAGACCCTTCAAGAAAACTCATCGTGGTTTCCGCCGCCGGAAAAAGGGATTCCAAGGACCACAAGATCACAGATCTTCTTTATCTTTGCCACGCACACCTCACATACGGTGTCCCGTGCGATGACATCTTCGACAGGATCAGGGAAAGGTTTGTGGAGATCAGGGACGAGCTCGGACTCAAGTTCCAGATAGAGACGGAGCTTGACGCCATCAGGGCCAGACTCACCAAGGAAATGAGCGTGGACGAGCTGGTCTCACGCGGAGAATACCTGACATCGAGGCTTATGGCCGAATATCTTGGGTACTACTTCCTGGACGCCTCGAAGTGCATCTTCATGGACTATGACGGAAAGTTCCAGCCCAGAAAGATAGCCGAGGCCCTGTCCGGAGCCCTGCGCGAGCATGAAGGGATCGTCATCCCCGGATTCTACGGCAGCCTGCCTTCTGGCAAGGTCAAGGTCATGAGCAGGGGCGGAAGCGACATCACGGGTTCTCTGGTTGCCGCCGCATGCGATGCCGACATGTACGAGAACTGGACTGATGTTTCCGGAATCCTGATGGCCGATCCCAGGATCGTCGAGAATCCGAGCCCCATCTCTGAAATCACATTCGCCGAGCTTCGGGAACTTGCCTACATGGGTGCATCGGTCCTTCATGAGGATTCCGTGGCTCCCGTCAAGGAAGTGGGAATTCCCCTGAACATCCGCAACACCAACGATCCGTCCCATCCTGGAACCATGATTGTGGAGAAGGCCAGCGAGGACGAGGACATCAACGACAGGTTCATCACCGGAATCTCCGGAAAGAGGAACTTCATCATCCTCACAGTCTCAAGACGGCTGAACAACTCCAACGAGACACTTCGCGATGTCCTTGAGATTCTGGACAGGCACAAGGTCCAGGCCGAGCACATCTCCATGGGTATCGACCAGTTCGCTCTGGTCCTGTCCCAGGCAAGCATTGGGGACTCCCTGTACGAGATAATCGGTGACATCAGGGCCAAATGCTCACCGGACGATGTCGAGGTGCAGGACAACATAGCCCTGGTTGCCGCCGTAGGAAGAAAGATGATCTTCAGGCCCGGAATCTCAGGCAAGGTCTTCAATGCCCTCGGAAAAGAAGGCATCAACATCAGGACCATCGCCCAGGGATCCGACGAGCTTGCAATCATCGTAGGAGTGGACAACAGCCAGTTCGAGAACACGATCAGGATTCTCTACCATAGTTTCGCGGGCTGATTTTCCTGTCCGGAGACTTTTTTCAACTTTTTTCTCCCGAAACCTGAATGTTTTCAGCAATTTTCCTGAATAGGGTATGTGAAAAAACAATCAGAGGAGGTTTCCTCGAAAGGAGAAAAACATGTTCACGTATCTCAAATTCAGAATGGTCAATTCAATCGG
>CADBOI010000149.1 GCA_902796335.1 uncultured Spirochaetales bacterium | reverse complement strand
CGAAAGCTCGCACTCGGTCAGAAGCTCGGAGATCAGGTCAAGGGCACCGGCGAAATCGGCCTTCAGTGACTTGGACTTGACCACCACAGTGCTGACCGGGCTACGGTGTACATCCGCCCCGGCGCTGGGGTACATGAAGAAGCTTCCGGTGAGCATCTTCATCATCGTGCTTATCTGTGTGAATGAGTGTTTCTTTGTTCCGCACATCTGAACGGCACGGACCAGAAGAGGCAGCAGTTTCTTCTCCTCAAGAGACAGGTTCCGGGTGTCGAACGCAATGGAAAGATAGACAATCCCTCGGGTGAAAAGACGGTAGTCGTAGAAGACCGTTCCGCACGGCAGTCTCTTTTTGCTCTGGTCATATCGGGCTATTGTCCGGGGAAGATCGGAAAGCGTTATCCTGTCTATCGTGGCCAATGCCTCGGGAGTGTCGGGTGTGTTGACGAATCTGTCGAACAGAGCCTTCTGTCTGGAGGTATCAAGACCTGCGGAGACCTTTTCGGAATACTTTCTCTGAAGCTCCTCACGGAACTTGGTGTCAAAGTCATCGGAAGACTCTACAGTCAGAAGACAGCGTCTTGGATTGTCCAGAAGGTGCCTCTGCATCCAGGACTCGAAATAACGGCCCGCTGCAACCCGCTCCTTGAGCTTGGAAAGACGCTCCAGACTCAGGGCTCCCTCATGCGGGTCCTTTCCCCTCATCCAGCTTCTTGCAACCTTGAGACAGATTGTCATCCCGAAAGGAAGACCGCCGGAGGGGATCTCCTGTTCCTTGAACTCAAGACGTTTGATGGCCGCAGCAACGGCATCTTCGGGAAGACCGTCTCTGACATAGGACGAGATCTGGTCCAGAAGGAAGCTTTCGATTTCCGACTCCGCCCCCTCCTTCGCATGGCTGAAACCTACGGTGAAAGTCAGAACAGGGCTGTCCACATCAGTGCCGCTCAGAGGATTCAGGTCGTCACCCAGATCGGACTCGGTGATGGCCTTGTAAAGCGGAGCTCCCGGATTGCCCAGAAGGATGTCTACAAGGGTCGAGACAGTGAGGACTTCCAGGGTGTCATCCCCTTCCGTAGTAAGCCAGGTAAGCACGACGCTCCTTGCATCACCGGCAGGACAATTCTCATGAATCCGCATCGGTTTTAATTCTTTCATCAGATAGTCAGCCGATTTAGGAATGATTTTTTCACCTTTTTCACGTCCTTTCAGGTATCTTTGCTCCACTTTGTCCAGATACTCGCAGGCATCCAGATCGCCGTAGAGGAACAGTCTGCAGTTGGACGGACTGTACCATTTCCTGTACCTCTCGAGGTATTCCTCATATGTCAGGTCCACTATATTAATCGGATCTCCGCCTGAGTCGTACTCGTAAGGGGTGCCTCTGAACATGTCGCGTGTGCTGCAGCTTTGGACAACAGAATCCTCGGTGCTGCGGGCTCCGCACATCTCGTTGAACACAACCCCGTCGAACTTTCCGTCAAAGGCCCTGATTCCTTCCTGAAGGAAGGACTCGCGCCTGAGAAGCGGAGCGAACACTGCATCGGAGTAGATGTCGAACAGTATGTCAAAATCCTTCTTCAGAGGAGAGGCGAACGGATACATCGTCTTGTCAGTGAATGTGATTGCGTTCAGGAATGTATTGGGACTGGAAAGGAGGACCTGAGAGAACGGATCCTTGACGGGAAAACGCTTGGATCCGCACAGGACCGTGTGCTCGATTATGTGGGCAACGCCCTTGCTGTCCTCCGAAGGAGTGCTGAACATGAAGTTGCAGCATCGCTCGGTATCGCTGTTCTTTATGTGAAAGACCTCCATGCCCGTGACATCATGGACATAGAGACATGCCTCTCCGCCGTATTCCGGCATAGGGGTTCTTCTTTTAAGTTCAAACATAGACCGCCTTGACCAATGTATATGCAGTGTCTGCAAGGATTCTGAAGGCTGACTGCACCGCCTCCCCGTGCGTCTGTGCGAATGCGCTTGAGTAGATCACATCGCTCTTGTAGACAGGTTCCTCCGTCCCGGTCCTGAACAGAAAGGCAATTCCTTCCGCTCCGACCACCTCCACACCGTTTCTCGACGGGAAGGATTCCGTGATGCCGATCCTCAGAACCAGAAGACAGTCTTCCGTCCTTCCTGAATGGGAGAATTCGTAGTAGACATCCTCCTCGTCATCGAATTCGGCATAGTAGACGGCGGCATCGGCCCTGTCCTTTATGAATTTGGACGTCATGTAGTCCGTAATGGCGTTTGAATCCGTGACATATCCGAGCTCATCGTGCTCAATGACAGCCACGGCAAGACTTCCCATGGAGTACTGCTTGTCGTACTCAAAGGCAACGACCTTTGAATCCACAAGCTCCCTGAGTTCCCTGACCCTGTCCTTTCCCACAGCGGATTCAAGCTGATCCAGCTCGTCATCCAGGTCGAGTCCGAACAGGACGGAACCTTTTCTGACAATCGCATCGTTCATGGGGTTGAACACAAGCTGACCCTCGTCGCCCGTGACATATACGAAGTAGTCCTCGTAGATGTCTCCCCTGCTGTCCTCTGCACGGTATCTGGCGTTGACCTGGGCCGAGGCAACCACGGACGAGGCGAATGTGGTGCGTCGTGACACCGATACAACGCATGATGCTTTCTCCGGGTGCGGATTGACCACGGATATGTACATGTTCTGAAGAAGCCCAATCACGACCGGATAAAGCTCGTCGAACTTGTATTCATCGCTGATGTAGTCCCTGCCTTCCGCGAGGGCCATTGCCTTGATGTAGTTGGATGCGGCATTGAACTCGTGTCCGGATTTGACGTATTCATCTCCGCTCCGGATAAGGCTGTCGACTTCCTTTATCAGAGCCTCGCGCCTTCTGGACTCGTCCGTCGTGGCCAGCTCTATGAGATTCCTGTCCATGGACACCCGGAGGAACACCGTAAAGCGTCCGTCCTGGGTCATGACAAAGCGGTCCTCTATGTTCAGTCCGTATTCCGTTATGGTACCCAGGACGCTCAGTTCCCTGTAGGCCTCCTGGCTGAGCTCGGATCCCGTCCTCTCGGCCAGCTTCTCGATCACGTTGTTGTAGGCAAGGAGCTCCGCCTGCCTCTGTGACGTGGACGAACCCTCGGCCGTCATTCCCACCTTGTCCTTCCCGATGTTCATGTCGGGCTCGTAATACCAGTAAGGAAGGCCCGAGACATTGGACTTGAGGACCGCACTCACCGAACGGCATCCGGAAAAGAGCACGAGAACGAGGAGAAGTGAAACAAAGACAGTACAGATCCGTTTTCTCATCAGATGTAGACTCCGGCACCCAGATACGGGGAAACAAGGTTGGAACTTCCGGTCCTGTACATCCAGGAGACACCCAGGTCCCAATGGAAGGTTCCAAGGCTGTGCCTGTAGGCAAAACCGTAAGTGCTGGCGAATGTCACGGAACTTCCGATGGAGACTCCCGCTGCGCACCACGAAGCCAGCTTTCCGTTCTGGATGAATGTGTTGGAAGAATCCCACAACCT
>CADBOI010000148.1 GCA_902796335.1 uncultured Spirochaetales bacterium | reverse complement strand
TGCACCGAACCTCCGGGTTTTGCCGTGATGTCGTAATGACGGATTTGCCGGTGGATTATCCCTTATTAATTCTTTCTGAAACCCAGAGGTGAAAACCCTCCTGGGACAGGACTCCGGCAGCAACCTCTTGTATGATTTCAATTAGTTCGTCGTCATCATATTCGATGTGAATATCGTTCAATTCCAACAAGACCAACATGGCATGTGTCCCGATTCGTTTGTTCCCATCCAGAAACGGATGGTTTTTTATCAATCCGAACCCGAGGCGAACAGCTTTATCGACTATTCCGGGATAGAATTCAGTTCCGGCGAATGATTGATAAGGTGCTGCCAGCGCAGATTCCAACAGACCATCATCGCGAATGCCGTGTATTCCGCCAAATGAATTGATGAGTTGTTCGTGTAATAATATAATCTGGTCTTTTGTTAGGTTAATCATTGTGCCAGTTCTTCGTAAACCTTTTTGTTCCTTGCAATCAGCTTGGCAGATGCTTTCAGTAGGTCTTCATTTGACACGTGTTCCTCAGATGCGACCTGATTGAACTCTGAGATAATGTACTTGGGTGTGTTGTTCTTCAGTACAATTGCATATCCGTATTTTTCAACGGTCTTGGTCACATTTGAGAAATTCTTGTTGACATCAGAAATTGAAATCATAGTATCCGTATTTACGATCATGGTTTTGCTCCTAAAATTCATTATATATATTTATAGGAGAAAATCAACATTTTATCTGAAGAATGAGTCAAAACCGATTCAGGTATTGGTACCATTCGGCACTATTCTTTACTATTCCCATTCCACCGTTGCCGGGGGTTTCGCCGTGATGTCGTAGACAACGCGGTTGATGTGGGGGACTTCGTTGACAATGCGGTGCGAGATCTTCTCCAGAAGCTCATACGGGATTCTGGTGAAGGTGGCCGTCATGAAGTCCGAGGTGCTGACGCATCTGAGGGCAAGAGTGTACTCGTAGGTCCTTCCGTCTCCCATGACGCCTACGCTGCGTGTGTCGGTCAGGACGGCGAAGTACTGGTTGGCATCCTTGACTCCGGTAGCTTCGATCTCCGATCTGAAGATCCAGTCGGCCTCTCGAAGAATCTCAAGCTTCTCTTCAGTGATGTCACCGATGATGCGGATGGCAAGACCCGGGCCGGGGAACGGCTGGCGGCTTACAAGGTACTCGGGAAGTCCGAGCTCGCGGCCGAGCTGTCTGACCTCGTCCTTGAAAAGGAACCTGAGGGGCTCGATTATCTCCTTGAAATCGACATAGTCGGGAAGACCGCCCACATTGTGGTGGCTCTTGATCACTGCCGCGTTGCTTCCGAGACCTGATTCGATCACATCGGGATAGATGGTGCCCTGGACAAGGAAATCGACTTTTCCGATCTTCTTGGATTCCTTCTCGAAAACCCTGATGAACTCCTCGCCGATGATCTTCCTCTTCTTCTCGGGTTCCGAGACACCTGCAAGCTTGTCCAGAAACAGCTTTCCGGCGTTGACCCTGATGAAGTTGATCGGGTACTTGGAGAAGATGTTCTCAACCTGGTCACCCTCGTCCTTTCTCATGAGGCCGTGGTCAACGAAGACACATGTGAGGTTCTGCCCGATTGCCTGTGACATGAGGGCCGCTGCTACGGAGCTGTCAACGCCGCCTGACAGTGCCAGAAGGGCCTTTCCGTCCTTGACCTTGGCTCTGATTGTGTCGATTGCGGTCTGTTTGTAGTTTGCCATGGACCATGTGGCGCTGGCCTTTGCTATGTTCACAAGGAATGTCCTGAGGATTTCCCTTCCCATCTGGGTGTGGCTTACCTCCGGATGGAACTGTACGGCATAGAATCTTCTTGTGTTGTCCTCAAAGCCTGCGAACGGGCAGCCTGCGGAATGCGCAATGGCTGTAAAACCCTCCGGAAGCTTCTCAACACTGTCTCCATGGCTCATCCAGGTGATGCTCTTCGGGGTTATCATTCCGAATAAAGAAGAATTGGTGTCGAATTCTGTTTCTGTTCTGCCGTACTCGCGGCTGGCAAGATCGTCTGCCGGAACAACCTTTCCGCCGAGGGTGTAGGCCATCAGCTGGGCTCCATAGCAGATTCCCAGAATTGGAACACCGAGCTCGAAGATGCGTTTGTCGATCTTGGGTGACTTCTCCTCATAGACGCTCGAAGGTCCTCCGGAGAGAATGATGGCTATGGGATCGAAGGATACTATCTGGTCGTAGGGCAGAGAGAAGGGTTTTACCTCGCAGTAAACGCCGGTTTCTCTTGTCCTGCG
>CADBOI010000147.1 GCA_902796335.1 uncultured Spirochaetales bacterium | reverse complement strand
CCGCCGATTCCGGCACCGTAGTCTCCGCCTGTGGTGGTGATTTCTCCGCCGCAGATGACTACATTTCCACCTTTTCCTTTGACTCTGTCGTGGTCGCCGCCGATTCCTGCGAAGTATTCTTCACATCCATCGATTGTCAGTTTTCCCCAGTTGCCTTTCTGTCCGTAGATGTACAGGGAGTTGCCGTCAACAACGGAGATTCCTTTTTTCGCATTGAGGGTGGAGCCGTTGCAAAGGATGAGATGCGATGTTCCGGAAACGACAATACGGTCGGTTACTGTCACGTCTGATGTGACTACATACCACGAATTGTTCCAGTCTGTTGTGTCGCTTTTGACAATGTAGTAGCTGCTGATGGTCTTTTCAGTGGTCTTGATTTTCTGTTCCTGTTCGTCCCACTGTGCATCAATGTAGGAAACCTCTTCATTCAAAGGAGGACGTCTGTCGCCCGGATCAGTCTCGCAGGCAACGAACAGCGAAAGCAGAAGCAGTGCTGCTAAAATTGCTGTGATTGTTTTCTTCATGTGAAAACTCCATTTGGGTTGAGTAGATTTGGAGACAGACGTTTGTTGTCCGTCCCCTTAATAATAACCATCAAAAGGATATTCGACAAACAATTGTTGTGACAAAGAGGATCAGGAACAAAGATTCCGGGGAAATATGTCTTTCCGGACCGTGATGATCCGTTTGGTTCGTGGAACGTAATGCAATTGCAAGCTGTCTTTTCCGGCGCGGATGCCATATAATGGCACACGTGAAAACTGTTGCGTAACCCGTTTTTCTCCGAGAGAGGTGTGGAATATGTACATTGTCGATGACGGAATCAGGCTCAACGCCACAATCGATATGCCGAAAATAAAAGCGGACAAGTGTCCGATGGTTGTGATTATCCACGGATTCACCGGACACAGCGAGGAAAGGCACATCCTTGCCGTGTCGGAGATGTTCAACGAGATAGGTCTGGCGACCTTGAGGGTGGACATGTACGGTCACGGAAAGAGCGAAGGGCAGTTCAAAGACCACACCCTGTTCAAGTGGATGACAAACGCAATGACTGTGATCGACTATGCTCTGAGTCTTGATTTTGTCACGGACCTCTACCTTTGCGGGCATTCGCAGGGTGGACTAACGGCCATTCTGGCGGCGGGGCTGAAACATGACAAGATCAAGGGCCTTATCCCCATGTCCCCGGCGAACATGATTCCGGACGGGGCCCGAAGCGGCAATCTTCTGGGGATGACATTCGACCCCGACAACGTTCCCGAGGAGATCTTCATTGACAGAAAGGGCTATTCCCTGAAGGGGAACTACTGCCGTGTGGCACAGACCATACATGTTGAGGATGCCATAGACAGATTCACGGGGCCTGTGTTCCTGATCCATGGAGATGCAGATGCTTCAGTACCTGTCAAATGTTCGGAAGATGCTGCCAAGCGTTATAAGAACGCACAGCTGACAATAGTCCACGGAGACACTCATTGCTATGATTATCATCTGGATGAGGTTGTTCAGGCCATCAAATGCTGGATGCTCAGCCAGCTTGACAAGAAGTAACGAGTTCCGGTTTTCAGTGGGTTTTCAGCGGTTGCAGAACCCGAGGATCCTGTCGTAAAAGTCTTTCGCCTCTTCGAACAGTCCGTGCCCCAGACCTTTGTAAACGTAGAGCTCGCTGCCGGCAATCGCTTCGTTCATCTCATGTGGAGCCTCGTTTCCCACTGTCTTGTCGTCATCTCCAGCAATGATGAGTGTGGGACAGGAGATTGAGGACAGTCCTTCACGGGAATCGAAACCGAGGATGGCATTGGCGTTTTTCAGGAAACGGTCATAGCTTGAAGGCTTTGTGAATTTTGCAATCAGGGGGAAATACCTTCTGTTTTTCCGAAGATAGTCCTCCGAGTACATCCTTTCTGCTGTGTCGACCAGCAAGGCGGTGTGGTCCCCGCGTTCTGCCATATCGATCCAGCTTGAGACAGCATCCTTCGCAACATCGTTGGCATACGGAGCCGTGACGGCAAGAATCAGTTTCTCCACCATCTGCGGATGATCGATGGCAATGTATTGGGAAATCATTCCTCCTTGGGAAACCCCGAGCAGGCAGGCTTTGTCAATTTTCAGGGTCTTCATTGCCAGAGCCTGGTCCGATGCCATGTCCCGTATGGAGTAACCGTCGGGCATGTCGTTCTTTCGGCTGAACATGTACACCGTATAGTTCTGAAAGAACTTCTTGTATGGCCGGGATAGGAGGATGGCCTTGCCTTTAACAGTTGCCAGGCCATCCGAGAGTCCCGGAAGAACCACCAGATTCCTGCGGCCGTCTCCGAAGGAAACGTAGTACATTTCCGTGTTTCCTATTGCCACGCATCCGTTCTTCGGCATGAATCCGGCCTCCCTGTGATATTCTCTTATTCCACGTCGATACGGAAAATGGCAGTGTATCCTGCGACGGGATTTCCTTTCTTGTCGATGGCCTGAATGTCTACCTCGTAGCTCTTTCCCTTCTCAAGCAGGTTCGCATCGAACACGTTATAGAACTCCATGACCGAGATGTTGCTGAAATCGTCTTTCTCCGAACGGGCGAGTCCTGCCGGTTTTGTTCTCCTGAGCAACGTGTTTTCGGTGGTAAAGGTGTATTCTATTTCGTTGATTCCGTTTGTCATCTGAGACATCATCGGGTTGTCAGTATTGATGATTATCTCGTCCTCAGGAAGCTGATAGGGCCTGATTGCACCCGAGATGGCGAACGGCTTTCCCGCTTCAACCTTGAAGCCGTCGGCGATGACAACGTCCGTGGATTCTGTCTGCTTGCCGGAGGTGTCGTAGTTCTGGTCCGCTGCATCGCCCGAGACGACATCGCATCTGTAGATGTGGATGGGAGCCTCCTTCGGGATCTCTACGAGCTTTCCCTTGTTTCCGGCAACATCCGCCTCTCCGATATCCATGCATAGGACGCGTGCTGAATCCGTCCTTCCGAATGTCTGGCACATGAATGTGATCTCACGGAAGGAAACGCTGGTCTGGTTGATGTCGTAGTTTACGATGTATGTCGGGGAAGTGAGATATTCGGCCATCTCCGCCTGGAATCCCGGAGCGACATCGGCCGCCTCGAACTCCAGCCCGTAGATGCCGGGGAGGGGATCCGTCAGATATTTGAGACTGTTCTCATCCGCATATTTCATTGCGAGCGACATGACTTCGTTCATTCCGAAGCGGAAGATGATTATTCCCACCGGAATCTCGATCCTGATGGGTTTGTCGGTGAGGGCAAGGACCTTTGCATCCTTGTCGGAGATGGTGATACGGAGAGTGTACTGTCCCTCCGGCAGAGAAGTGAGAGCCTTTCCGTCTGCATCCGTGAAATGGAAAAGACCCTTAGAGTCGTTCATGTACTTAAGATCTGTCGCACTGGTGATGAGGGCTGTGATCGAGTTGTCCATGTAGATGCATTTGACGGTGGCGTCGTTGCAGGTTCCCATGGGATCGTTTATGTCCCTGACAACCAGCTCGGGAGCCAGATATGCCACTTCCTCGAATTTGGTGTCCCTGTCCGGATACCGGTATGCAAGCTCGCTGTCTGTCATCCACGAATGATCCACATTTCTGATGCCCTTTCTGGAGCTTTGGGTGTACCTGACCTCTTTACCATTGCTGTCCAAGAGCGAAACCCTGACAATCGCATCATCGGGGATTGTTCCGCCTTCGACTGTCGCTATGACCTTGAAGTTTCTTTCAGGTGCGATCAGCTGTCCCTGTCCATCGGAAGGGAAATCAATTATTATCCGGAGATCTTTGTCTGAATCTTCCGGCCTGGTTGTCCCGCAACTTGTCAGAATGGCAACAAGAAGCAGAGTCGCGATGATATTTCTAAATAGCGTCAGTTTTTTCATGACTTAATAATAGCAGGTTCAGGAAGATTATTGATACATATGTTGTCAGATGTTACGATTTAGACGTCGGTGGTCGTGAACGAACTGTTCAACGAGGACTGTGGAGGTATCCGGTGAAAAAAGTATTTATACTGTTGATACTCGTATTTGTCACAATGTCTTGTATTTTTGCAGAGACAAAGGTCTCTGGAGACATTGATGTCAGTTACAAATTCGATTTCAAGCATGAGTATGATGAGGAAACCGGAGAGACAATCTACATGAAGCACGGCCACCTTCTCAGCGGAAGCATCGCGAACATAGAAATCGATTTCAGCGACATATCCCTGTACAAGAAAGGCGATGCCAAATTCCACATGGACATTGCAATAGCCGCCTCGCTGGAATATGACATGGCAGGCAACGACCTTTCCTGGAAAAGCTATGAGTTCAAGATTCCTGCGACCGGCCTTTCCGGAGCTGTCAAATTCGAGAAGCTGGACATTGTCGGGGAAATCGGCGAGCACAAGCTGGTCATAGACCTCATCCGCAACAGGGTCGGAGGAGACTGGGCAAAGGACTCCCACAACAAGTACTACTACACGACGGAGAGACTGTGGGATCCTGAGACCGGAGAATTGAACAAGTATGCATGGGACCTCGGAGATGAGGATTACATGTCATACGACAACAACTTTGCGGCAGAAGTCGGCGACATGATAGGAGTCTCCGTCAGATGGGATGACTGGCAGTTCGCAGGAAGCGCTTTTGGAATTCTTTATGAAAGCGGATATTTCGGGCGGTTCTCTTTCGGAGCAATCACTCCAAAATTCCTTTTCGACGGAGAAAACGGAAACGCCCAGTTTGCGGGCGTTCTGATTCTGCGTCCTGTAAATGAGAGCATGATGGTCTCTCCCGGCGGGTCTGTGAGAGCTGAATACAAGACGGAGGGATTCTCCATCGAGGCGGCTTCGGACTTCCGGTTCGATTTTCTCAGAATCCATGAAATGCACGAGACAAAACTGGATGAGCACGGGTTGGATGCAATGCTTAAAACAGAGCTCGGCATTTTCGGAATGGATCTGTTCTTTGCCACCAAGACCCCGATTCTGGTTTACCAGATTCATGAGATAAACTATCCTCTGGTTGTGATCGAGAACTACGCGTCTGCAGAGGTCCGTTTCGACTTCCACAAGCTCACAGGTGACGGATTCCCCATGGTTGCGAAGGCTGTCCTTCGCGATCCGTTCTACACATTTGATGATCCCAAACGTGAAGAACCGTATGAAATAGCGATAAACGGACAAGATCATGACCCTCGTTGGGAGTATGATTTCTATGGTTGCGATTACCTTATGCATGCAAGGTATGGACGCGATCTTGATATCGATGTGTCATATGACGGATTCGACGATTCGGTCTTGAGGGAAATCAGGGTCTTCGGGCACAGGATTCTTCAGAAAACGGAAATCGGAGCAGGTGCCACCTTTAAGTTCGGCAAGTTCACTGTGAGTGATGATCTCATGTATATGCTGGATCTCAAGATGTTCAAAGACATGCTGAGCGTAGAATACGAAACGGACAGTTTCAAAGTTTACGGCTCTTCCCTTATGTTCCTTGATCTGGAGTTCAACCAGTTTCTTTTCGGACTCTTTTCCGGAATTGAATCCGATGTCCTTGTCGAGTTCGCGACCATCGGAGCAGCGTTCAGGTGGAACCTGCTCTTCCATGAGGATGAATATCTGGAGGACTGCCGGGATTTCACGATTTTCTGCAAGGTGACTTTCTGAACCATGGCACTGAAACTTATTAAACTCACAGAAGAATATAAAGATGAGCTCATCGGGATGATCGAGGAGTGGAGGGCGGACCAGGAGCAGAACCACACAGACTGTTCGCCCTGGGCGATCTTCAGAAACGACTGCCATGATTTCGAGCATTATCTGGAACATCTCGAGAACAAGTCCACAACCGGCGGCTGGGTTCCGGACTCCGTTTTCTTTCTTCTGGATGATGAGCGCAACCGCCTGCTCGGTGCCGTTAACATCCGCCACTATCTGACCGATGCTCTTTTGAAGGACGGCGGCCATATCGGAGACGGCATCAGACCTTCCGAACGCAGGAAGGGCTACGCCACAAAGATGATCCATTTGGCTCTGGAGGAATGCAGGAAGCTCGGCATCGACCGGGTACTTATGATCTGCAACAAGGACAACATCGGCTCCGCCAGATCGATCATCCGCAACGGCGGTGTTCTGGAGAACGAAATCACAGACCCGGACGGTTCTGTCCTTCAGCGCTACTGGATCCAGCAGTAAACCTTTATTTCCATGATTGTTGTCTCGAGTCACGAAACGGAATTTACGTGGTAGAATATGCCAGAGGTTGAAACATGAAGTATCTTCAGAAACTTGGTAAATCGATCATGCTTCCGGTGGCCTGTCTTCCTCTGTGCGGACTTCTGATGGGTCTCGGCTATCTTCTATGTCCGGCTTCGATGCAG
Organism: uncultured Spirochaetales bacterium; assembly: GCA_902796335.1. Taxonomy (GTDB): domain Bacteria; phylum Spirochaetota; class Spirochaetia; order Sphaerochaetales; family Sphaerochaetaceae; genus UBA9732. The sequence continues at coordinate 1,393 of CADBOI010000147.1, read as the reverse complement.
GGTGGCGATATCTCGGGCTTCGCCCCGATGGTGGGAATGTTCCTGGTAAAGGCCGGCGGTGCATTGATAGACCACATTGCCCTGCTGTTCGCTGTCGGAATAGGTGTGGGAATGTCGGATGACCAGAACGGCACTGCAGGAATCACGGCTCTGGTGTCATGGCTAATCATCATAACCCTCCTAAATGTGGATTTCGTCCGTACCCTTATGCCTTCCATTTCCGGACGGCCTACGGCTGTGCTGGCGTTCTCCAAGATCGAGAACCCGTTCATCGGAATCCTTGCCGGTCTGATCGGTGCCTGGAGCTACAACCGTTTCAAGAACACGAACCTTCCAGAGTGGCTGGCGTTCTTCAGCAGAAAAAGGTGCACGGTCATCATTTCCGGAATGGTGTCCATCCTGGTTTCAGCCGCCCTGTTTGTGATCTGGCCTGTCGTGTTCGGAGCGCTTGTCAAGCTGGGACAGGGGATTGCCTCCCTGGGGTATTTCGGAGCAGGGCTCTATGCCTTCTTCAACCGTCTGCTCATTCCTCTCGGACTGCACCATGCCCTCAACAACGTATTCTGGTTCGACACAATCGGTCTCGGCGACCTGACCCATTTCTGGGCCGGCCACACAAGTGCCGATGTCACATGGTCCCTCGGCGTTTACATGTCGGGATTCTTCCCCTGCATGATGTTCGGAATTCCCGGAGCCGTCCTGGCCATCATCCAGAGTGCAAAGGGTGCCAAGCGCAAGGCGGCGGCCGGAATCCTCGTATCCGCTGCAGTGTGCTCGTTCGTCTGTGGAATAACCGAGCCGTTCGAGTTCGCGTTCATGTTCATCGCACCTGCGCTTTATGTGGTCTATTCCCTGCTGTACGGGGTCTTCACCTACATCACGGCCATCAGCGGTTTCCGTGCCGGATTCTCGTTCTCCGCCGGTGCGACTGACCTGCTGTTCTCCGCATCCCTGCCTGCCGCGCAGAATACATGGATGATAATCCCTCTGGGTACCGCGGCATTCGTTGTCTTCTACCTTGTGTTCCGATTCATGATCAAGAAGTTCAACCTTCCCACTCCGGGCGATGCTGAAACCGCAGCGGATGTTGCGACTGCGGCGTCAGGCAACAGCTGCGACGTTGTTTCAGGAGTCAACATTCCTTTGATAATCGAGGGTCTTGGCGGAAAGGACAACATTCTGACTATGGACAACTGCGCCACACGACTGCGTGTCGAGTTGAAGGAAATCTCTGTTGTGGATGAGAAAACCCTAAAACAGGCGGGTGCAAAAGGCATGATGAAAGCCGGCAAAACCGGAGTGCAAGTCATCATAGGCCTGAAGGTCCAGAGCGTTGCCGATGCCGCCCGGGAGTATCTGAAACAGAAATAGGGGATAAAATGAAAAAAACACT
>CADBOI010000146.1 GCA_902796335.1 uncultured Spirochaetales bacterium | reverse complement strand
GCATGGAAATCACCTGTGAAATGGAGGTTGATCTCCTCCATGGGCACGACCTGCGAGTAACCGCCTCCGGCAGCTCCGCCCTTGACTCCGAAGACAGGTCCCATTGAAGGCTCGCGAAGGGCCAGGACGCTCTTCTTTCCAAGGCGCCTCAGGCCGTCGGCAAGTCCGATGGTGGTAGTGGTCTTGCCCTCTCCGGCAGGAGTCGGGGTGATGGCCGTGACCAGAACAAGCTTGGCATCCGCCCTGCTTTTTCTTTCTTCAAGGAACGAAAGGTCGATCTTCGCTTTGCTTTTGCCGTACTGCTCGACAAAGCGCTCCGGGATATCGGCCCTTGCTGCTATCTCGGAAATGGGGAGCGGCTTTACGCTCTGTGCAATCTCAATGTCTGTAAGCATGGCAACATTGTAGCCCATTAACCCTGAAAAATCACTCTTTTTGATGGAAAAGAAGGCCCCTTTCAAGATAGAATTGGACAAAGACGGAGGGCACATGGAGGCAAGGCTTTCGGACATCCCCAGAGACGAGGTCCTGAGATACCTCGGCTACCGGGGCCAGAGCATTGGAGACGACCTGGACAGACAGATCACAGCCTGCATAAGGGCCGTGGCCGATTGTGCCAAGCCACGCCTCACCTACCGCATCCTTCCCGTCACATCCGGGCGCATCGATGGCCTGGGACTTGAAGGAAACGACATTTTCAAGCTGCTTGAAGGTTGCATACAGGCCATCGTCATGGCCGCCACCCTTGGCCCTGAGGCCGAGGCCCTTCTCAGGCGCACCGAGGTGAAAAACATGGCGGATGCCGTGATCATGGACAGCGCCCAGAGCTCCGCCATAGAGAACGTGTGTGACAACTTCGAGTCCGACATGAGGCTGCAGTGCAGGGACAGAGGCCTTTATCTTACCGACCGTTATAGCCCGGGCTACGGAGACTTCCCCCTTGAAAGCCAGAAGACCATAGCGGAACTTCTTGTGGCGGAAAAGAGGATCGGGCTTACGGTGACCCAGAACATGATCATGGTCCCCAGGAAATCCGTGACATGCATAATCGGGATATCGGACATACCGAGGAAGCTTGAAAGGCGCGGCTGTCTGAACTGCAGCGCAGACGGAAGCTGCAGCTACAGAAGCGAAGGGAGAATCTGCAATGCAAAATAGACCCCTCATACTTGACGGAGCCATGGGCACCATGATCCAGAACGCCGGCCTGAAGCTCGGAGAGAAGCCGGAGATATTCGCACTGAAGAACCCGCAGGCGGTCATGGACATCCAGAAGGAATATGTGAAGGCAGGAAGCAATGTCCTGTACTCGAACACATTCGGTGCGAACAGACACAAGATGCAGGGAACAGGCCATGACGTCACCGAAATCATCAAGGCCAATGTGGAAATTGCAAAGCAAGCCTGCGAAGGCAAAAGCGTGAAGGTGGCACTGGATATCGGCCCCATCGGAGAGCTGATGGCACCGCTCGGTACCCTCTCGTTCGACAATGCCTACGACATATTCAAGGAGATGATCCTTGCCGGAAAGCAGGCCGGAGCCGACCTTGTGGTCTTCGAGACCTTCACAGACCTCTATGAAGTCAAGGCAGGAGTCCTTGCCGCAAAGGAGAACTCGGACCTTCCCGTGTGGGTCACAATGAGCTTCGAGCAGGACGGGCGCACCTTCACCGGAACCACTGTGGAGTGCATGGCGGTGACACTCGATGCCCTTGGCGTGGATGCCATGGGGATCAACTGCTCGCTCGGCCCAAAGGAGATCCTCCCCCTGATCCGCAGGATGGAGGCGTGCACTTCAAAACCCCTGATCGCAAAACCCAACGCAGGTCTCCCCGACCCCGCCACGGGAATGTATTTCATAACACCTGAGGAATTCGCCGGCCAGATGGAAGGCTATCTGGACCTTGGCATCTCTGCCATGGGCGGATGCTGCGGAACGACGCCTGCCTTCATAATGAAGCTGGCGGAAGTTGCCTCAAAGACAAAGGAAACGGATGAACCGGAAACGGCAAAAACCATCGACAAAGGCTGCATCTGCTCCTCTTCCAGACTGGTCTGTTTCGACAGGGTCAACATCATAGGCGAGAAAATAAACCCCACAGGCAGGAAGAAGTTCAAGCAGGCCCTGCTTTCACACGACATGGATGCCGTCATGGAACTTGCGATAGCCCAGGCAGACGGTGGTGCCGATGTTCTTGACATAAACGTCGGAGTTCCGGGCATCGACGAGCCTGCCATGATGAAGGAAGTCGTCCAGGCCGTCCAAGGTGTCGTGGGACTTCCGCTGATGATCGACTCCTCAGATGCCCGTGCAATCGAGGCAGGTCTTAGGTACGCCAACGGCAAGGTGATAGTGAACTCCGTAAACGCCAACGACGAGAAGCTTTCGGAGGTTCTGCCCATAGCGGCAAAGTACGGAGCGGCAGTTGTCGGACTTGCCATGGACAGAGGCCTTCCCTCCACCGTCGGGGAAAGGCTGGAGCATGCAAAGAAGATAACGGAGCATGCCCTCAAGGCCGGAATCAGAAAGAGCGACATCATAATCGACTGTCTGACTCTCACAGTCTCCGCCCAGCAAGACCAGGCGCTTAAGACCCTCGAGGCCGTACGGCGTGTGAAGAAGGACTTCGGACTTCACACAACTTTGGGAGTGAGCAACATAGCGTTCGGACTTCCCGAGAAAACCCATGTGACTGCATCATTCCTGACAATGGCGCTTCACAGCGGCCTGGACCTTCCCATAGTCAACCCCAACAGCCAGAGCATCATGGATGCCATCGCATCGTTCAGGGCCTTGAGCGGAGAGGACAAGGACTGCGAAGCCTACATAGGCCGCTTTGCAGTCCAGAATCAGGAAAAAGGTCAGGAAAAACCGCAGAACACTGCAGCTGAAGGTATGGATATCCAGAGCGCGATCCTCAAGGGTCTTGGACAGGAGACGGAGAAAGCCACGATGGAGCTTCTGAAGACCATGGACCCCATGGACGTCATCAACCTCAAGCTGATCCCCGCTCTGGACGTGGTGGGCGAGAAATACGAAAAGCACGAGCTCTTCCTGCCCCAGCTGATCAACGCGGCAAACGCGGCGGGAAAAGGCTTTGACCTGATAAAGAAGAATCTTCCCAAGAAAGAGGATTCCTCAAAAGGCAAGATAATCATCGCAACGGTGGAGGGAGACATCCACGACATAGGAAAGAACATAGTCAAGGTGGTGCTTGAGAACTACGGCTTCGACGTCATAGACCTGGGAAAGGACGTTCCGGTTCAGACGGTTGTGCAGAGGACAATCGAGGAGGATGCCCATCTTGTCGCCCTCTCCGCACTCATGACAACCACAGTCGAGTCCATGAGGCGCACAATCGATGCCCTCAGACAGTCCGGACACCCCTGCAAGGTCATGGTCGGTGGAGCCGTTCTGACTGCGGACTACGCAAAGGCCATCGGTGCAGACTTCTACACTAAAGACCCGAAGGAATCGGCCGACACGGCAAGGAAGGTGCTTGGATGAATCCTATCAGAGAATACCTGAAAGACAACGTACTTCTTCTGGACGGTGCCATGGGCACCTACATCTGCGCAAAGGACAGGTCCTTCAAGAACCTCCCCGAGGAGGCGAACCTCCTGAAGCCGGACCTTGTTCGTGAGATCCATCTGGAATACCTGCAGGCAGGCTCCATGGCCGTTACCACAAACACCTTCGGAGCCAACCGCATCAACTACCCCGACACAGTGGACGCCATCATAGAGAAAGGCTTCAGTCTTGCATCCGAGGCCGCAAAGCGCTTCGGAGCCTTCGTCCTTGCAGACATAGGCCCCGTGGATGTTTCCGACCCGGAGCTCCCCGATGAAGAGTACTTCGCCGAAGAGGAATATATCTATACTGCACAGAGATTTCTCAACCTCGGTGCCACCAACTTCATCTTCGAGACCCACTCCAACCTTGCAGGCCTTCTGGAAACTGCAAAGTATATCAAGAGCCAGAACAAGGACGCCTTCATAACTGTATCTTTCGCAGTCCTTCCGGACGGCTTCACCCGAGACGGAGTCTTTGCCTCCCAGCTTGCCGAGGCAGTCAGGGACTGTCCGGACATCGACGCCTTCGGCCTGAACTGCATCCAGGATGCCGTGCACATGAAGGACCTTGCATCCACATTGGACATCGGTTCCAAGATCCTTTCACTCAGACCCAACGCAGGCTATCCCACCGTCCTGGGACACAGGGTCTTCTACGAAGGCGATCCGGTCTTCTACTCTCAGTCCGTCATAGACATGACGCGCATAGGCGCGCGCATGGTGGGCGGCTGCTGCGGAACCACTCCCCTTCACATCCAGAAGATCCGCGAGGCCCTTCCCAATACAACATCCAGCACAGAAAAGAAGAACCAGACAACCGAAAGCGCCGTGGACACCGTTGTCAGCCACTTCTGGGAAAAGCTCACATCAAAGGGAAAACCCATCGCAGTCGAGCTCGACCCGCCTGAAAACGCCTCGCTCGACAAGTTCATGGCAGGAGCCCAGAGGCTCAAGGACGCAGGCGTGGACATACTGACTATCGCAGACTGTCCGATTGCCCGTGCCCGCATGGACTCGAGCCTCCTTGCCTGCAAGGTCAAACGCGAGCTGGACATGGACGTCCTTCCCCACATGACTTGCCGCGACCGCAACCTCAATGCCACAAAGGCCCTTCTTCTCGGCCTGTATGCCGAGCGCGTGCGCAACGTCCTTCTTGTCACGGGAGACCCCATCCCCAGTGCCGAGCGCGACGAGGTCAAGACAGTCTACCAGTTCAATTCCAGAAAGCTCTCTGCCTTCGTCTCCGAGCTTGGACGTCAGACGCTGCACGGAGGTTTTCACATCTTCGGCGCCCTGAACCTTAACGCCAAGAACTTCGATGTCCAGCTGAAACTTGCAAAGGACAAGATCAAAAACGGCATGGTGGGCTTTCTCACCCAACCGGTACTCTCCGAAAACGCCATCGAGAACCTCAGGCGTGCCCGCGAGGAACTTGACACCTACATCCTTGGCGGACTGATCCCCATAGTCAGCGAGCGCAACGCCCGCTTCATGAACAGCGAGGTCAACGGAATCTCCGTGGACAGCAGCATCATCGAATCCTATGTAGGCAAGGACAGGGCCCAGAGCGAGGAGCTTGCGATCCGGATCACAACTGACTTTGCAAAGCGCATCGAAGACCTTGTGGACGGCTACTACATCATGACTCCTTTCAACCGCACATCGCTCGTTGCAAAGATCATCGAAAACCTGAAATAACCATGACCACCGGTTCATCCGGTGGTTTGTACTGTTCTCCATCTTCATTTACGTATGCATTCCTGATTGTATAGCTACTCCAGGAAATGGCTCCTCAATTGCTCTTGCATTATTCCTACACGATTGTTCATTGGCTGTGGGTTGCCTGTGCAGCGCTTTGCACATGCCAGGCGGGGCGCGGCCTCCAGCCTTGGCGCCCAACGCCTGAGGCTTGTGCGAAGATTGCCGATGCATCAGGCCACACACCGGCCCATGAACATGAGGGCCTGTCTTTTACCCTTCCTCCATCTTCCTTTACGGACGCATTCCCGATTTCCCTCATTCCGTCCGTAAACAAAGTGCCTGTTTCCCTCTGTCTTACGGACGG
>CADBOI010000145.1 GCA_902796335.1 uncultured Spirochaetales bacterium | reverse complement strand
CTCGATGTTGGGAGTCTCGATGGTATAGCTGACGGGGTTGGTCTGCTTTTCTGCCGGTTCTTCTGCTTTGGGCAGATCGAACTGCTCAAGGTTGTACGAAATCGAGTAAACGGCAGGTTCCCAATAAGCTGTAATTACCACATCTGATGCGATATCAGTCATCAGAACATACAGCTTCTCCGGAGCAGTCTGCGTGTTGATGTTATCTTTCCATCCTGCAAAGACATAACCGTTCTTTGTCGGGTTTGTGAGGACTATCGGCTCACCTCCTTCGACAAATGCGTCGGGGTTGGACCCCGCAGAGAGTTTTCCTCCGTTCAATTCATAATGGATGTGATAACTGGACGGTGCGGTTTGACATGACACTGTCAGCACGACCATGATAACGGATAATACTACTAGGAAAATGTTTTTTTTCATATGTTTCCCCTTCGCCCGAGATTTGTAACAAATCAATTCTAACATGAATACCGCGTAGGATGTGATGTAAACCTACTAAATTATTGAATGTTTATCGGATTCGGTTTCACACCTGTATGGTCAGTACATTCAGGCCGAGGATGTTGTGGTACTCGATCTTCCTGGCCATGTGGTACACCATCCTCAGTCCCATGTTCTTTGCAGGATCGTTGGGATCGAAGATGTCCTTTCTGTCCTCGGGATTGAACGGGATGCAGTCATCATTGATCCTCAGGATGAAGATGTCTCCCTTGACGGACACGCGGATCCCCACCTCATGGTTCTTTTTCTTGTCCTTGATGAAGCCGTGCTCAACCACGTTTCCGGCCATCTCTTCAAGGAACAGCGATGACAGGTAGGTACGCCGTTCATCCATTCCGTGTTCCCTGCAGAACCTGGATACCGTGTTGGCGACCGTGACCACATCCTCCAGGTTCCTTATGGTCAGCTCCATCCGGTTTTCCTTGCTGACTCCGAACTGTGCCGGAATGGCCATCAGGTCGTCCATGTTCCGAGGGAACCGTTTGTTGAAGATGATGGAGTAGACCACAGCCATTCCTATGCAGAACGCACTGTTGAGGATGTTCGCCAGATACATGCCGTTCATGCTCATGAAAGGCATGAGGATCAGCGAGAACCCGATCACACCGGCAACACCGTCTATGACTCCGTAAAGCTGGATCATCAGCTGCTTGCCCGAAGTCTGGGCATAGCACATGAAGTGCATCTCGACTACGGCGACCGGCAGGACTATGGACATGAGCCTGATGCCCCAGAGGGTGTAGTTGTAGATCGTCTCACCAGGGACATGGTAGTAGAGGTTCGTGATAGGCCCGGCCAGAAGCACTATGGCGGCGATCACAGCTGACATGAGGGGCAGACACCATCTGAACATGTTGCGCATGACATCCGTAAGACCCCTTCTGTCCTCCTCTCCGATATACACCGACATAAGCATCCTTGAAACCGTCATCATTCCGGAGGGGATGGCCCAGAAGAGCCCGAGGAAGGAGTTCACCGTTGCGAATGCGGAAAGACCGGCGGATCCCGCGTACTTGTTTATCAGCACGTTGGCGATCACGCCTCTCAGCGCCTGGTAGATGTAGGTGAGAGCCCCTGCGATTCCGACAAGTAGAATGGTGCCGAAATCCGACATCCTCACTTTCTTGATGCTGAACTTGAACAGGTAGGACTTTCCACCCAGATAGTACGAAAGCTGGATCAGGAGGAACGCCCACAGTCCGCAGGAAGAGGCTAGGGCGATTCCGAAAACCTCCATCCTCAGCAGCTGCACGAAGATGAAGTTGGCAATCAGGTTCACGATTATGAAGGCAACGCTTGCGATGGTGGTCCTTCTGACTTTGTTCTCAAGGGAGAGGAATACGGAGAACTGCTGTCCGATGATAAAAGGAAGGATTCCGATTGCCTTTCCCAGAACGTACTGACTGAGGTATTTCCTTATCTCGGGATCAGCGGTGAAGATGTTCAGCCAGTTGAACATTGCCGCAAGGACATGCAGGAGCACATACAGTCCGCCGAAGAACGCCGCCAGAAGGATGTCCGTTGAGAATATTCCCTGAGCGCGGTCGATCTGGTTTGCTCCCATGTGCTTGCCGCACAGGATCTGTGAACCGCTGACCATCATGGTGCAGATTGCTGACAGAAGCATGTTGATTGGGCTGTAGAGCCCCACGACTCCCATGGCCGCGGCACCCACGTAGTTCGAGGCGAACAGACTGGAGACCAGATCGTTGACGGCGCTGATAGCCGCAAGAAGAATCTGGATGGGCAGAAGTCTGAAATAAAGCTTTGTAACCAGATTTCCGGTCTTTTCCGGTTTGTCGACAGTCTCCATTGAATCCTATGCCTCCAATCGAACAGTATACTACAGAAACCCGGACCTGTGTATTTACCTTTGAGTATCCCGACCATAAGTGATATGATTCCACAAGAACAAATTGTCCCGGAGGAAATCTGAGCTGCAGATATGGGAATGAAAGTATGGGTTGTCGGCGCCTCGAATGTCGACATCATTGCAAAATGCGATAATCCGGTGATAGCTGCGGATTCCAACATCGGATCCGTCGAGAAGGCATCGGGCGGAGTGGGTCGGAACATAGCCTCGGCTCTCAAGGCACTCGGGTTCGAGGTGTCGTTCTTCACCGCGATTGCGGATGACGAGTATGGACACCTGATCAGGGACGGCCTTGCTTCAGAGGGCATAGAACTTGTCTCCGAGCCTTTGACAGGTCCTGAGAACAGGACCGGAGTCTACTGCTGCATATTCGACTGTGACGGAAGTCTGGTCTGTGCGGTCAACGACATGAAGATAACGCAGAAGCTTTCGTCTGCTATTGTTCTTCAGCAAAAAGATGCCCTGTTATCGTGTGATTATGTGGTAATTGACGCAAACCTTCCGATTGAGACCATCAGAGCCATTGCATCGCTTGATGTCAAACTGGTTGCCGACTGTGTCTCCAGCATCAAGGCACTGAAGCTTTCGGAGGTTCTGGAGAGCATCTATCTGCTGAAGGCGAACTTCCTTGAGGCCTGCACTTTGGCCGAAGTGGAAGGCTCCGAACCCGACGAGGAAACTCTTCAGACCATCATGGAGGCTCTGGTTGCCAAAGGTCTCAGGAGGGCGATCATCTCCCTGGGTGCCAAAGGTGCCTTCTGCTACGAGGTCTCCGGAACCGGAACCCGCGGCTATGAGGCCCCGATAGCGGAAGGTCTCGAGGTTGTGTCGACAAACGGATGTGGAGATGTCCTTCTCGCGGGGTTCCTCAGAGCCCTCGCCGACGGACTTCCCATGGAGGATGCCATGGACTACGGTCGTATGGCCTCCGGTATAAACGCGCAGAGCATGGTTGCCGTAAGCCCTCAGCTCAGCTACGAAAACGTGAAGAAAAGGATGGAGAAAAATGAACAGATATCTTGATCTCACCGATGAAGTGAAGAACGCACTTGAGTCCGGAAAGCCGGTTGTCGCCCTTGAGAGCACAATCATCAGCCACGGAATGCCATATCCCAAGAACGTCCAGACCGCCGTTGCCGTCGAGGACATGATCCGCAAAAACGGAGCGGTCCCCGCAACGATCGCCATCATCAAGGGACGCCTGAAGGTCGGCCTCACTCCCGAGCAGCTGGAGTACTTCGGAAAGAAGGGTACTGCCATTGCAAAGGTCAGCCGCCGCGACATCCCGATGATCGTTGCAAAGGGTGAGGACGGAGCAACGACGGTTGCCGCAACTATGATGATCGCCTCAATGGCCGGAATCGAGGTCTTCGCCACAGGCGGAATCGGCGGCGTGCACCGCGGAGCCGAGACCACCATGGACATCTCCGCAGACCTTGACGAGTTCGTGAAGACTCCTGTCATGGTCATCTGCGCAGGGGCCAAGGCCATTCTGGATCTGAACCTCACCATGGAGTATCTGGAGACCAAGGGAATTCCCGTCTACTGCTACCAGACGGACGAGCTTCCCGCCTTCTACACCCGCAGCAGCGGAATCAAGGCTCCGTTCAGGGCCGACAGCCCGTCCGAACTTGCAAGCATCTGGAACACCAAGAACGAGCTTGGCATCCAGGGCGGCTTCATCGTTGCCAATCCGATACCCCAGGAGTTCAGCATGGACCCGAAACGTATCAATGCAGCCATCGATCAGGCCATCGATGAGATGAACAAGCTCGGAATCCACGGAAAGGAGACAACTCCTTATCTGCTGGACAAGGTCCAGAAGCTCACCGGCGGCGACAGCCTTGAGTCGAATATCAGACTGGTTCTGAACAACGCCGCTCTTGCTGCTAGTATCGCAGCTGAAATCAAGAAATAAAAACAGGAACCGACTGGGATTTGGAGGATAAAATGGGTTGGATTTCAATTGTTCCCGTGGTTCTGGCCATAGCATTGGCCGTGATCACGAAAAATACAGTGGTCTCGCTTTCAATAGCGTGCATCATCGGATGTCTGATCAAGGGTGACGGTATCTTCGGTTTCACAAACCTGATAATGAGGGCTCTGGGAGACCCGTCGTCCATCTGGACCATCCTGATGGTCGTGCTGTTCAGCGTCCTTGTGACGTACTTCGAAAGAAGCGGAGCCATCGATGGCTTCACACAGATCACCCAGAGGCACAACCTCAAAAGACGCGGCGTCCAGCTCATCTCATGGGCCCTGGGTCTTTTCTGCTTCGCAGACTCCATGAGCCCGCTCTTTGTCGGATCGGTGATGAAGAAGCTTTCCGACAAGGCCAAAATCTCCCGTGAGAAGCTTGCATACATCGCAGACTCAACGGCATCGCCGCTTTCAGTCATCCACCCGTTCTCAAGTTGGACACCATACCTTGCCGGTCTGGCATTCGCCACGGGAATCTTCTCTTCCGAGAAACTCTCTTACGGGTTTGCACTCAAGGCCATAGTCTTCGACTTCTACGCAATCCTGTCCGTCCTGTTGGTGTTCCTCATCGCGATGGGAATCATCAGGGACTTCGGTCCGATGAAGAAGGCCGAAAAACGTGCCATGGAGGAGGGCAAGGTCCTCGCGGACGGAGCGGTTCCACTTACAACCGAATCCGCATTCGAGAAGAACCTTTTCGAGAAGCCTAGGGTTATGCTCAACTTCGTTCTTCCCGTGATTGTCCTGATCATCATCTGCGGCATCACAGTGGTCCTGGACGGCGAGCCTGCGATCTGCGAGGCGGCCATGATCCTTGTTGTGCTGATGTCCATCTCGTTCATGATCCAGGGTCTTTCACTCAAGGAGCTGGACAAGGTGTTCCTGTCCGGTGTGAAGAACGCCGTTCCCGCAGTCCTGGTCCTCTGTGTTGCATATCCGCTCAACACTCTCTCATCGGAGATGGGCACAGCCGATTTCCTGGTAAGCATCACAGGATCCGTGCTTCCGCCGGCACTTCTGCCGTTTGTCATCTTCGTCCTTGCCGCCATCCTTAGCTTTGCAACAGGAACAAGCTGGGGAACATATGCAATCTGCGTTCCTCTCTTCCTGCCTCTTGCATTCAGAATCAACAACGGCCAGTTCAATGCCTATCTTCTGGCCTGTTTCGGTGCAATCGCCGGTGGCGGAGTCTTCGGTGACCACTGCAGCCCGCTGAGCGACACGACAATCCTGTCGTCCATGGGTGCCGGAAGCGACCACATAGACCATCTCAAGACACAGCTGCCTTACGCTCTTGTCTGTGCCGCCATCACTGCCGTCATCTATCTGGTCATCGGTTTCATCACCGTATAGGAGGTTCTGTCATGAAGAAAACCACAGTTGTTCTGATCGTGCTGCTTGTCTGCCTTTCCGCAGTCTCTGCCAACGCCATCAAGTTCTCCGTAAGCCCCATAGGCTTCCAGACCTCGAAATCAACATATATCAAGGTGAAATCGACCTATGGAATCAGCGGCGAGGCCGCCTGCATCATAGATTTGGGCACGAACCTTTACTTCAACGCAGGGTTCAACGTCGGTTTCTACAGAATGGAGGACAGACCGAACCTCGTCAACGCCATGGCGTTTGTAGGAACCGGCTGCATCTACAATCTGGGCGAGAAGCTGTCCTTTTCGGCCGATGCGTCGATCGGTGCGGACGTTCTCTTCTACAGGGAGAATACGACCGTGGCGTTCTCCATCAAGACAGGTCTTGAGTTCGCCTACAGGTTCGGAGAAAGTCTGAGTGTCTTCATCGGATGCGACGCCACCATGGGATTCGACAAGAGGGAAGACGTGAAGTTCACGAATCTCAGGGTCCTCCCACAGGTGGGAGCTTTACTTCCTTTCTGATTCAGACCGATGTCAGGTCCAGTAAAGTCCTCATTGCACCGTTGTGGTTGTTGTCGAACTCTGTGACATGTCCGGCCAGGCATCTGACATCCTCCGATGCGTTCTTCATGGCGTAGGAGTGTTCGGTCAGCCTGAACATGGGGACATCGTTCTGGCTGTCGCCGAAAACGGCGGTCTCGTCGTTGCCTACGCCCAGATATTCCTGGAAAAAACGCACCGCGGTGGCCTTGTTTGAATCCTTTTCCATGATTCCGATCCACCCGTAGCCCGTCTCATGCACATCACAGCTTTCCTTTAGATCTGCAAAGACCGTCGAGACAGCCTTCTTTGCCGCCTCCAGACCGTCCCTGCAGAACACGTGAACCTTGCAGATTTTCGCGTTCTCAGGCAGCGTCCTGCATATCTCGGGCATGAAATAACCTTTGCCCCATTGCACAAAGCGGCGGTGGTCCTCCGGACTGACATATGCCGCTTCCGGTCCTGTGCACATCATTGCAAGGTCATCATGGGTGCTGACTATCCTGTATACCCGGTCGATCAGACTGTTTGAGACATAACGGGCACTGAGAAGCTTTCTGCCTCGGAAATAGATGTTTCCGTCCTCTCCGCTGACCAGGAGGTCCACATCACGGTCGAACATCTCGAACAGGAATTGGGCGGGTCTTCCGCTGGCGATTGCGACGTTCACGTTGCGGCTTTTGAGAAGCTCCACATCCTGATAGAAAGATTCCGGCAATCTGTCCTCGCCGTTCAGCAGTGTTCCGTCCAGATCGAAAACTCCGAGTTTAATCATGGTAAAGCTCCTGTAGAGGGAAATCGTCCAGAATGTTCTGGAATGTGTCCGCCATCTCTCCATTTATGCCCAGCTCTCCGGCAATCTCCATCAATGCCGGGGCGATGCTGTTCCTGCAGCCGATCTCCTGGGTCATTATATGGAGAAGCCCTTGCCATTCATAGGCGTACGCGACAATCGGGACCCTAGTCACCGTGCCGAGGATCCTGATGTCCCTTATGTGCTTCTCAAGTCCGGCACCCGGATCGATATGTCCCGGATAAGATATGAAATATGTGGATTTGGATGCTGCCATATGCCTTTCGGCATCCAGCGTTTCCTGGTCCAGGATATACTTCTCGGGATCCGCGGCCATCATGCCCGCCACATTTCTGCGCAAGGCCAATGAATTGTTTACGGTTCCTTCCTCAAGCTCCATATCCATGCGCACACGCTGGACCGTCAGCTGCGAATCCAGATCCATCTTGCGTTCATCGGGATTCAGGACGGTCAGGAAGGTCTGGGAAAAGTTTCTCGGAGTCCTTGAGCCGAACAACCTGCGGCAGTTGGAGGACCCTGCGCCTGTAACCAGTCTGTCTTCTCCGTTGTAAGTCCTTGTCACGGCATTGCTCATGAGCCAGGCCAGAAGGGGGAACACGGAGGACTCGGCCTTTTTGGCAATCTTCAGGAAACCGGAGATGGGGAAGACCAGCTCGTGGACAGTTATGGGCTCGCCTTTCCTGTATTTCATCCCGTTCGGAATTATCAGCTCATTGTGCCACTTGAACTTCATGCTGAAGTCCGTGAAACCTGTGCTTCCGTACATGGAGTATGGGTCGCGGAAATCATCGCCGTCCACTGCTGGCTCATAGCCGACATCGAAGTAGAAGGAGAGGATGCATTTGAGAAACTCGTTTGCTCCGAAGATGTCAGTCAGGGCATGATGCAAGGACAGGATGACAGTGTTTTCCCTGTAGTACACGCGAAACAGGTATCCGTTGCTCTCCTTTCCGAAACTGTGCTGCTTGCCGTCAAAGGGATAGACATCGACATCCGCATTGTTGTCCACATAGACCGGCTTGCGGTCTTCCGGGGACAGCTCCAGCTTCACACGGAAAACGCAAAAGAGACCAAGCGCCTTTTTCACGGCATCTTTGAGTCTGTCCATGTCGATGGTCCGGTCTGTACCGTAACTGATCTGCAGGGCGGGGGACTGCTCCTTGATTCCGGTGATCAGCTGAACCACTGCGCCGGCATCGAGAGGATGATGTTTCGGATTTCTTTCCCTGTTTCCCATATGAAGTAATGTATCACAGATTGTCGCCGATTGCGGCTCCGTGTTGGATTTACTCCAACGTACGGGGTCGGTTCACAGGCGCAGTGCTTTTCCTTTATTGGACATAGGCATTCCTCCCTGCAACAATCAGATTATACTTTATCAACTTTCTTATCTGAAACACGAATAATCAGTTGGATTTTCTTTTTTTCGGGTTTTCGGAATCATAATCCGTGTATAATTACACGTCCGGATGAAAAATAACCTATGGGGAGAATGATATGAAGAAAAGAACACTCATTGTTTTATCGGCAATCATCATGCTGGCTCTGACCATGCCGGCTCTTCTGGCACAGGGTGCGGAAGAGCAGACCTCGAACAAGTCTGTCAGTACAAGGCATTCGTCTGTCATCCGTGGCCGGAAGATCGATTACACCGCCACGGCAGGGACCATTACCGTGGAGGAGGGTGAAAGCAAGTGCGAGCTCTTCTACATAGCCTACACCCGTGACGATGTGGACAATCCTGACGAGCGTCCCATAACATTCGCTTTCAACGGCGGTCCCGGAGTGTCTTCCACATACATCAACTTCCTCTGTTTGGGACCGAAAATCATGGAGACAGACGCCATCGGTCATTCCGAGAATCTGCCCGGCAGGATCATCGACAACTACAACTCCCTGCTGGATGTCACGGATCTGGTTTTCATAGATGCCGTAGAAACCGGGTACTCCTACACGGATGACAACCTGGAGGATTTCATAGGCTACTGGAACGATGTCGTCACCACCGGAGACTTCATATTGAAATACCTCAACAGTCATGACCGGTTCGGATCTCCTCTGTACATCGCCGGAGAATCATACGGCACAACCAGAGCAGTTGGAGTATGCAAGTATCTTGAAGCGGATTATTCGATAGGGGTGAGGGGGCTCATCTTGCTGTCATCGATAAACGATTTCATGTATTACGTGTCGGGTGATGGGAACAACGACCTTCCATTCGCCATGTTCACTCCCACATACGCAGCGGATGCATGGTATCACGGATGTGTGGAACAGAAGTACCTCGATATGTCGCTGGAGGATTATCTTGATCTGGTATGCACTTTTGTCAGGGATGAGTACTATCCTGCGCTGTTCAGCGGACGGGGTCTTTCCGACGGAAAAAAGGACGAAATCGCCGGAAAGTATGCATCCCTGACAGGCCTTTCCAAGGAATATGTCCTGAGTTTCAATCTCAGAATCAAAAGCAACGATTTCTTCGACAAGCTTCTGGAGAAGCAGAACATGCGTGTCGGTCGCTACGACGGACGGTTCTCGGGACAGAAGACCGACAGTTCGATAATGGACGGCAGCGGAGATCCTTCGAGTTTCGATCTGGATCTCCCGCTCCGGGCTGCTGTGAACAACCACATTTCAAAAGACCTTGCTTATCAGACTGACAGGAACTACATTCCATATTCGTCCGATGTCAACTACGGCTGGTCGTTTGACAGCGACAACCTGTTCTTTTCCCAGGAGAGGATGATCCAGGACCTTCTGTCGAAGAACAGCAAGCTCAAGATCTGGGTTCTGTGCGGGTACTACGACGGAGCAACTCCGTTCTTCGGTGCGGAGAACGTCTTCAACCATGTGTTTGTCAACGAGAGCAGAGAGGACAGCATCTCATTCTCGTACTATCCTGCGGGACACATGTTCTATCTGGACAAATCCTCCTTCGACTCATTCCGTCTGGAAGCGGAGAAGTGGTACCGGAACTGATGTTGGTTTTTTGATGTCGTGATATGAAGAGAATCAGGCAGAAAGATGTGATATCCAGCATGTTCCTCTCCGTTGCCCTTGCAATGATCCTGACACAGATTGTCGGTGTTGCTGCGGTGATCATCGACGGAATGATAACAAGCCGTGCGGTCAATTCCGAGGCCTTCTCTGCCTTCTCGCTGGTGAGCCCGCTTATCAGCACCTTCGGTCTTTTTGCAACTTTCATCTCCTCCGGCTGCCAGATTGTCAGTTCCAAATTGACGGGTAGCGGCAGAAAGGACGAGTCCAACAGGACATTGACCGTCTCGATAAAGGTTGCACTTCTGATGTGTGCTACTTCAACGCCTTCAACAGCAACAACATCATCATAGCGATCCATTGATTGTTGCTTGTTGTGGGGGGTTGCTGACCAAGGCTTAGTTGGCTGACGGGGCTTACCAAGCTCACCAAGCTCACCAAGCTTACGAGGCTCACCAGGCTCACGAGGCTCACCAGGCTTACGAGGCTTACCAAGCTTACGAGGCTTACCAAGCTTATCAAAACCTTCCAATTATTTTACACCCAGCATGCGGAACGCTTTGGCAAGGAGCCATCTTGCAATTGTGTGTTTCTTGTTCCTGTCCAACGACAGCTGGATATGATGGAGCCTGGCAATCAGCTTTGGATGCGGATACACTCGCTCATGATAGTTATGCTCAGTATAGACATTATGTGAAACAACATCCTCGACCGCGTATTTGCGGGGTCTCTCCAATGCCTTGCCTGCATCTCCGTCGTAATGAGACAGAGTGTGCTCTGAGATGTACTCTCCCGGATACCCAAGTGCCACATAAGCGATGACATCATAGCATTTCGGGATGTTGAATAACTTGTGCATCTTCTTCTGTGTGGGGAGCTTGCATATCCAACAGGTTCCCAGCCCGAGCTCCGTGGCCTTGAGCAGAAGATTCTCGATTGCAGCTCCGGCACTCTGGATGTGGTCCTTGTACTCATAGAGGTTTTTTGAGACATCGTTGCGATACAGGACAAGTATTCCAAGCGGAGCCTTCATGATCAGGTCATGACCGTTGGCATGGAAATGCCGTTGAACGAGCAAAGAGTCTTTTTGATTTCATCGGAGTCTACTATTATGAACTGCCATCCCTGTTTGTTCCCTGCGGACGGAGCAAGAATCGCAGCCTCGATCAGGCTGTCCACTGTTACCTTTGAAACAGGCTTATTTGAGAAAGATCGAATCGAGCGCCTTGTATGAATGGCCGTATCAAGATTCATGGATTGCTCCTCGTGCCACAGTGTGACCGATTATCACGCATCTTGCAAATAGCAGGTCCATCCGGACTTGCATGCATAAATCAGTCTTAGTGACAGAACCATCCGTGCAGTGAAATAATAGCCTGAACACCACTGAGTTCGATGTTTTCTGGGACTTTTTGGGGAAAACACGGAGCATCAACCTCAATTGGAAGGTTTTGGTAAGGTTGGTAAGGTTGGTGAGCTTGGTAAGGTTGGTGAGCCTGGTGAGGTTGGTAAGGTTGGTGAGCTTGGTGAGGTTGGTGAGGTTGGTAAGCCTGGTAGGGTAGCGGCCAACTGGACTTGCATTTGCAAATTGGTGTTAAAAGCTGCCAACGGACTGGACTGGGCCATGCTCATGGTCACGGACGTTCTCAGGGGCAACAGTGTTCTTCTTTGCAGCGCCTCCAAGTACGAGAAGAAACTCTCCTACAGGGCAATTGCAAACCAGACCTATGATATGCCCCAGGTACTGTCCAGAAAGAAACAGCTCCTGCCGGAAATCCTGCACACCATAGACTGAGTTTTTATTTCAGTTACTCTTCTGCCTGGCTTTTGCAGTAAAGTCGGAAAGCACAACCTTAATGACCTCAACAGTTGCGGCCATGTTGCCGTCTATCTCAAATCTCCTTCCCGTCTGGTTCTCCATCAGCAGTTTCAGTCCTTTTATCTTCTCCTGTTCTTCCCGAACAATTTCTGCCCTTCCCTGTCCTATCACAGAGGCATACGTACTGCCGTACTTACACGGGATTTCACCGCCTGAGATATCTGAAACATCACATTCCAGTTCAATGCAGACGTTGGAATTCTCTCTTATCAGATCCAGTTTGTGCCCCTCTTTCGCACAATGCATGAAGAACACAAGAACTCCTTCGGCATACTCATATCCGTAGTGGAGAGGAACCACATAGGGGTACTTCCCGTCAAACAGCCCCAGATGCAGAAACTTTGCTCTGGAGACAAACCCGAGAATCATCTCAATATCCGTCACTTCACGGTCTTTTCTTCTCATAATCTTTAATTCTCTTTCATATTATAATCCGTAAACACAAGAAAAGAAGTCAATGCATCTTTGCTGAAACGCCCCTTTTTTAATGGCATTTTATTGGTTCATGCACAAAACTGGGGGACGCAGGTATATCCCTGATTTCTGAAACAGTCACGACTAGCATACCTGTTCTCAAAGATTTGACT
>CADBOI010000144.1 GCA_902796335.1 uncultured Spirochaetales bacterium | reverse complement strand
AGTCAAATCTTTGAGAACAGGTATGCTAGTCGTGACTGTTTCAGAAATCAGGGATATACCTGCGTCCCCCAGTTTTGTGCATGAACCGGTACATTGCGTTGCGACGAAGGCGACCCGAAGGGCGAGTCCTCTCGCAAAAGCAGGCGAAGGTGAGTCCTCTCACCAACCTTACCAAGCTTACCAACCTAACCAAGCCTACCAAGCTCACCAACCTTACCAAGCCCACCAACCTCACCAAAACCTTCCAATTGGTGTTGATGCTCAGTACTTCTCCGCCAGATAATCGCAGAATGCATCGAACTCAGGATCCTCGACCTGAAGTTCGGGGTGATCAAGCATATACTTCACTGCCCGGATGGTTCCATCTCTGTGGCTGATCTCGGCATGGAAGTCAGGAACAACCGACTTGACCTTGGAGTTGTCGAACACAACGCTGTTTGCCTTGTCGCCAAGAAGATTGCCTTCCATGTCATAGCCGAACCTGAGTCCTTCACGGATGATGGCATCCGAACTGACGTGCTTGAGTATTGGTCTGATCTTGAGGCCAAGGGCGATGGACAAAGCTTCGGCAATCTCCGTATAGATCTGGTTCCAGGGGATGGATTCATCGGATGTGATGTGGAATGCCTGCCCTATTGCCTGCTCCTTGCCGAACAGACCCACAAAGGCCTTTGCGAAGTCGCGGCTGTCGGTCATGGTCCAGAGGGAAGTTCCGTCACCATGGACAATGACGGGTTTGCCGTCGATCATGCGCTTCAGGACCGCCCAGCTTCCCTTGCTGCCATGCATTCCGACAGGAGTCGAGCGCTCGCAGTAGGTATGGCTTGGTCTTACGATGGTCACGGGGAAGCCCTCCGAAGAATACCTGTCCATCAGATACTTCTCGCATTCGGCCTTTTTTCTGGAGTACTCCCAGAACGGATTGACCAGCGGGGTGTCCTCTGTAATCAACCAGTTTTTGGGTGGCTTCTCGTATGCTGATGCCGAACTGATGTAAATGAACTGCTTTACCTTGCCGGACAGAACATCATGGGCAATTGCCACCTGTTTTACATCGAAACCAATGAAATATCCTGCAACATCGAATTCCAGGCCATCAACAGCCTTTGAAAACGAATCCTTGTCATAAGCATCGGCAACAATCTGGCCTACCCCTTCAGGGAGGCTGTTGGCCCTGTTACCCCTGTTGAGGACCCAGACCTGGTCTGTTCCACGTTTTGCAAGCAGAGCCGTGATTGCCGTGCTTATTGTCCCTGTTCCTCCAATCAGTAAAATCCTCATGTCTCCCTCCCTTTGAAAACCGGCCCAAGCGGCAGAATGATGATTAGCCGAACTTCTCCATTGCGTAGTATATCGCCTTGGCCAACCCATCGTCATCAATATCCGATGTCACATAGTCGGCGCAGTCCTTCAGCTGCTGGCAGGCATTGCCCATTGCTATACCGAGATGGCAGGCCGAAACCATTCTTATATCGTTCTCGCCATCCCCGACACCTACCGTGGAATCCATCGATTCGCCGACATGCCTGACCATGATCTCAATACCGGATGCTTTGGATATGCCTGGGATTGTCACCTCGGCTGCCGCTTCCATGGGAAATCCTGTTGTGTTGTTCTCGCAGTGAAGGATTCCCTCCAGTTCACGCCTTGCCTCCATGATCAGACCCTTGTCCGAAAGAATGTAGAACTTGACCATGGGGATGTCCGGAATGCTGTCGACCATCTTCAGTCCCGTAAGTTGGACCTCGCCACCGTTGTTCTCAAAAGATATACGTCTGTAGACCTCCATGGTCCTCTTGGTGGTGTAGGTGTTCTCCGGTCCCTGGATGAACCAGAGAAGGTCGTATTTTTCAGCCACAGCCTTGAAAGCCTTCCTCTCCCTGTCGTCGGCAAACCGTCTGTAGATGGACTTTCCGTTAAGGACAACCTCGGCACCGGAAGAATGGACTCCTCCGTCCAAAGGCAGAGCCAGAACTGAGTCCGTCACCTCGTAAGGAGCCCTTCCCGTACTGAGAAAAAGCCTGTGTCCTTTTGCCTTTGCATCATGCATTGCCCTGACGGCACTTTCCGGTATGTTGCGGCCGAAAGGAACGATTGTTCCGTCGACATCGAAAAAGAAGTTCAGTTTCATACCGTGGATTATAAGCATTTATCCTTTATTGTGCGATGATTATCGGGTATATTTGGGGCATGAACAGATACGATTTTTCAGTTGATTCACTCGGCGAGGCCAAAATTCCCTCTCCGATCCAGATGAGTGACGTAGATGGCGACGGATACGCCGACTATGTGTCTGACGATGAAAGAATCCTCTACTGCATCGATACCGTGAAGGACAAGAGCGGAAACAGAAAGCCCATCAGTCCCGATACGGTCGAGCTCGCAGGACCCAGGCAGAAAATCTATTTCAATCCTGCCCATGTCCATGCCGCCATCTGCACGTGCGGAGGAATCTGCCCCGGTCTGAACAATGTCATCAGAGCTGTTGTCAGGTGTCTTTGGTACAGGTACAACGTCCGCAGGATCAGCGGAATCAAGTATGGATATCAGGGCCTTCTTCCCACCTCCAAGGAACCTCCGGTAAGCCTCAATCCAGATGTTGTCGATGAGATCCAGGAGAAAGGCGGAACCATCCTCGGAAGTGCAAGAGGCGGCGGAGAGCGCACCGGCGAGATAGTCGACACCCTTGAGAGAATGAACGTCAACATCCTCTTCACAATCGGAGGCGACGGAACCCAAAAAGGTGCCGCAGCCATTGCCGAGGAGATCAAGAAGCGCGGTCTGAAGATCGCCGTCGTCGGAATTCCCAAGACAATCGACAACGATCTTGCATTCATCCAGACATCATTCGGATTCGACACCGCAGTCTCAATGGCCGTCCCGGTTGTCAGATGCGCCCATGTCGAGGCCAAGAACGCACTCAACGGCATAGGACTTGTAAAGGTCATGGGTCGTGAAAGCGGATTCATCGCCGCCCACACATCATTGGCCCAGAGCGATGTCAACTTCTGCCTCATTCCGGAGAACCCCTTCGACCTCTATGGCGAAAAGGGTCTCCTTCCCCTTCTGAAAAGGCGACTCACAGACCGTGGTCATGCCGTCATCCTGGTTGCCGAGGGAGCAGGTCAGGACCTTCTTCCAAAGACAGGTGAGGCCGATGCCTCCGGAAATGTCAGATACAACGACATAGGTCTGTTCCTGAAGGACGAGATTTCCAAGTACTTCAAGAAGGAAAAGATGGAGGTCAACATCAAGTACATCGACCCCAGCTACATCATCAGAAGCGCACCGGCTGACTCCTACGACTCAATCTACTGCGCAAGACTTGGTGCCAACGCCGTCCATGCCGCAATGGCCGGCAAGACAGCAGTGCTTACCAGCATGATGAACGACAGGTTCGTGAACCTGCCCATCAGACTTGCCGTTTCCTCCAGAAGCAAGGTCAACACCGAAAGCGCCCTGTGGAGGGATGTCCTTGAGAACACCCGCCAGCCGGAGTCGATGAAAAACTGATTCATTTCATAGTTACTCTGAATCCTACTTATGCGATTCCGCCTGGCGTCTTCTTCTTGCAATCTGAGCCTTTTCCTTCAGGACGGGACTGAGTGTCTGGATGAGGATGACAATGATCAGAACCAGACCCTGGAAGGTATCCTGGATGTCGACGGTGAGTGAAGGAATTGAGACGATGATGAAGTTGACCGTGGTGTAAGACAGGGCTCCGAAGATGACTCCAAGGAGATTTCCCTTTCCTCCGGCCATTGAAATTCCACCGAGAACGATGGCGGCGATGGCGTACATCTCATAACTCTTTCCGGAAGATGCCGGTGTGACGTTTCCCAATTTGCATGCCTGAAGGACACTTGCGACTCCGACAAGCAGTCCGGTGACGACATAGACCGAGACCTTGATGAAAGTTGTGTTGATTCCGCTGAGATGGGCGGCCTTCTCGTTCGATCCGACAGCATAGATGCTCTTGCCGTATTTTGTCTTCTTCGTCACGAAGATGAAGATCAGGACCATGAGAAGGAACACAAGAGTGATGTACGGAATCGAAAGGATCTTTCCTGTTCCGAACGAGAATCTCAGGAAGTCATATTTGCTGTTGGACCTGAGCATGGCGAACTGGCTGGATGTGGAACCCGAGATGCTCGTGTCCATGCTTCTGACAACGGAGAGCGAGAGTGAGCGGTAGATGAGCATGGTTCCCATGGTTGCGATGAACGGCGGCATCTTTGCCAGTCCGACAAGCGCTCCGTTGATGAATCCTAAAATTGCACCTACCGCAAGAGCAGTAAGGATCATGGCCAGAATCGAATTCGTCATGTTGAAAACGACTATACATGCGCTGGTTGTGAATACCAGTGAAGAACCGATCGAAAGGTCGATCTGTCCTGTCAGCACGACAAGTGCCATTCCGATTGCCATAGTTCCGATGATACAGGTGTTCTGGGAACTGAGTATCGCGGTGATGTGGCTCCATCTGAAGCTGCTTCCGTTTACAGAAATGGTGAATGCATAGACAATCATGACAACCAGCATTACCACGATGTATGAATAATGGGCCCAGAAGGCACCGATCTGTTTTGTTAAGTTTTCTTTCTTCATATTATCCCCTCTGACTGTGTATACCTGTTGAATAGCTCATGACCGTTTTCTCGGAAACATCCTTGTGATCCAGAATCGCGGCAACCTGTCCGGCATAGAAGACCACGCAGCGGTCCGCTATTTTCTGGACCTCCGGGATTTCCAGAGTATTGAAGATCACGGTCTTCCCTGATTTGGCGAAATCGAGGATGAGCCTGTAGATTTCCGCCTTGGCTCCGACATCAACACCTCGTGTGGGGTTGTTGAACAGAAGAACTTCCGCACCTGTGTTCAGCCATTTCGCAAGGAACACCTTCTGCTGGTTACCTCCTGAGAGGGAGGTGATTTCGTCCGCACTGCTCCCGGCCTTGATCTTCAGCTTCTTTTTCTGCTCTTCATACCTGGCATCCTCGGCATTTTTGTTTATCACCTGCTTCCTGAAGGAAAGGACATGCTCCGCAACGTAGAAGTTCTCGAGAATCGAGAGATCCTTGATGACCGAATTCTCCTTTCTGTTCGAAGGAAGCATCGCAATCTTGTTCCTCATGAAGTAAGCGATCGAACCATCGAGGTTTTTCCCTTTGAACTCGATGGAGCCCCCTTCTCTCGGAAGGACTCCGAACATCGTCTGCATGACTTCGCTTGCACCGCTTCCGGCCAGACCGGTGAAGGCTACGATCTCCCCTTTCCGGAACGAAAGGTTCACCTTGTCAAAACCCCGTCCTGAGAGATTGTGCAGCTTCAGGATCTCGTCCCCCAGTTCCCTCTGCTCATACATGTCGGCATCCACGAATGTGGAACCGACCATGTCGGAAGTGATGTCCCTGGGGTTTGTGTCCTTAATTTCTCCGCTGGAGATGTAGTGTCCGTTTCTGAATACTGTATATCTGTCGGCAATTGCAAAGATCTCAGGCATCTTGTGAGAGATGAAGATGAAGGACTTGCCCTTCTCCCTGAGTCTGCTGAGAATGCCGAAAAGATGGTCTATTTCTTCGTTCGACAATGATGTCGTCGGCTCGTCGAGTATTATGAGCTTGGCATCGGTGTAGAGTGCCTTGCAGATCTCAAGCAGCTGCTTCTCGCTTGTCTTGAGCGTCCTGACCATGGCATATGGATTTATATTGACTCCGAGACTGTCGAAGAGTTCCTTCGTCGTCTGGATTTCTTTCTTTTCGTCAATGATACCGAATTTTCCTGTCAGCTCCCTGGTCAGGAAAATATTGTCAACGACAGTCAGGTCGTTGATCACATTGAGTTCCTGATGGACAAAGGCTATTCCGGCCTCTTCCATCTGATTGATTGTCGGTGTGTAGTAATCCTTTCCCAGGAAAGTGATCTTTCCGGAGTCTGCCTGCAGAACACCCGTCAGGATGTTCATGAGCGTTGATTTTCCGGCTCCGTTCTCTCCAAGAAGCGCATGTACCTCACCTTCGTTCACTTCCAGGTGAACATCCGTGAGTGCCTTGACTCCGCCGAAAGCCTTGGAGATGTGGCTCATTTCGAGGATTTTTTTCATCCTTTACTCCTAAATGCTTAAACAGACGGATGCTTGCGCATCCGCCTGTACAGAGTTTCTAATACAGCAGAATCAGTGACCCATGAAGCCCTGGTACTGTGTTGCGTTTGTTCTGTCAACAATCCAGACTGGCTGCTTCTCTTCAGCTCCGAGCGGATAGTTCCAGTTGCCCTTTGCATAGTCAACAGCATAGTTGATGGCCTGGATCATCATTGACGGGTTGAAGGAAACCGACATCATGTTGTCGAAGAATCTGTCAGCAACAGCAGCCTGAGCAGACTTGCCGCTCATGACATCATAGAGCTCCTGCATTCCACCGATGGCGGAGATGTAGATGTGGAGGTCTTCAGCATCCTTCTGATCCTTTGCGGAAGCAGCCTCGAGGACGTTGAGGACACCGAATGTCATCTCGTCATCCATTGAGTAGATGTAGAGGTTTCCACCCTTCTTCTTTGCATCGGCCAGGATATCGGTGAGCTTCTGCTCCATGAACTGTGCAGCTCCGTCAGCAGACCAGTTACAGACAACAGAGTATGTGCTGAGAGCAGCCTTGATATCGCTCTCTGCCCAGACCTCTGTGGTGTGGACTGTCTTTCCTGTTGCGTTGTCGGTGTAGTCGACCTTTCCGCTGAGGAAGCCTCTGAAACCGGACTCTCTGTCGATACAGACTGAACCGTTGTCTCCGTAGAGTGTGACGATTGCATCACCCGGCTTCATTCCGTTGCTCTGCAGCCATGCAGCAATTCCGGCACCACAGGAGATGTTGTCTCCGGCGAAGTTGAGGATTGCCTTGGGCTTGAGTGCGATGGCGAATCTGTCGAACTGGATTACAGGAATCTTGGCTGCGACGAGGCCTTCAACAGCTGCCTCTGCGGAATCATCGAGAACCTGGATGACAACAACCTTGGCATCGTTGTTGGCGATGATGGTGTTGACATAGTCGACCTGGGTCTCACCGGAAGATGCCGGCATGAACACAGCATCGGTTCCGCTTGCCTTGAGCTCATTACATCTCTGCTCTGCGAAAGCACCGGCCTGAGCTGTCCAACCATGGTCAGGAGTAGGTCCGAGGACATAGATCTTCTCGGCTGCCTTCTCACTTGCTCCATTTGCGAATACCGCAAAAGCACACATAAGAACGAGCATCATCAAAATGACTTTTTTCATATCTTTTCCCTCCTTAAGAATAAAGAAATGATTATCTCAATTACCCCCTTTGGGTATTGTCTGCTTTCAAACCTCCACGGCCCTGCCTGTCTCCGTGGACTTCATGCATGCGAACACAGCTTTCATCGATCCGATTATCGAGTCCGCATCCAGAATGCTCTTCCTGCCGGTCATGATCGATTCCACAACCTCGTCGATGACTCCGCTGGTTGCCTGCTGCTCATCTGTGTTGGTCTGGATCCTGTCAAGGTCATATTCATCGACCTTTCCGTCCGGATGAGTGACGGTCAGGGAATACTTCGGATCCATATAGAGCTTCATGACACCGTTCTTGCAGTTGATCTGGGTCTGGTTGTTCTCACCTCCGTACTGCGTCCAGCTGGTTGTCACTGTTCCGAAAGCGCCGTTTCTGAAGTGGATCACCTCAACCGAGTTGTCATCCACCTGAATCGGACTTCCGTCCTCATATGTCTTGTCCAGGACACACATCTCCGAATAGATGGATTTGATCTCATCGCCGACGAGGTATCTGACAAGGTCTATCTTGTGGATACCGAGGTCTGCCATTGATCCGAAAGCCGCGGCATCCTTCCTGAAGAACCACGTTCCCTTTCCCTTGTCGATT
Organism: uncultured Spirochaetales bacterium; assembly: GCA_902796335.1. GTDB lineage: Bacteria > Spirochaetota > Spirochaetia > Sphaerochaetales > Sphaerochaetaceae > UBA9732. The sequence continues at coordinate 2,828 of CADBOI010000144.1, read as the reverse complement.
CCCCAGCTTTCGGGGCCGGCATGACAGAATGAGGTTGCAAAGGTAAGAACCTTCCCCATGCTGCCGGAAGCAATAAGCTCCTTTGCCTTTCTGTGTGCGGGTGTAAGTCTCTGATTATGGCCTATGAAAAGCCTTTTACCGCATTTCTTTGCGGTCTCAACCATTTTGAGACACTGTTCGTATGTGACAGCCATCGGCTTCTCGCACAGGACGTTCTTTCCGGCCTCGAGTGCCTTGATGGTTATTTCCGCATGGTAGGCATTTGCGACACAGACGGATACAAGGTCTATGGATTCGTCGGCAAGCATCTCATCCACTGTCTGATAGACCTTTCCACCGAATGTAGAGACCATGTCCGCAGCCCTTTGTGCGACGAAATCGTAGAAGCCCGAAATGGTGACATTGCTGTTCAGACCGTACTCATGGGCATGGCGCTGTCTTGCAATTGAACCGCAACCGATTATTCCAACATTCATATTCCGTTCCCCACTCAAATGACGAAGTTTTCCATATACTTCTTCGATATCCTCAGAGAATCCAGGATCTTCTCCCTTGATCCTTCGAACGCTCTGTCCTCCACCTCGATGCAGGCATATCCGTCATACCCTATGTCCGTGAGTGCACCCACGAAAGCGGCCCAGTCCACATCTCCGTAGTTGGGAAGCTTCGGAGCCATGAAATCCAGAGGATAGGCCATTGTTCCTACCTGCTCCAGCTTGTCCCTGTACAGTTTGATGTCTTTGAAGTGGACATGGAAAATCCGATCCTTGAACTGACGGACGGGTTTGACATAATCGATCATCTGCCAGACAAAGTGGCTGGGGTCATAGTTGATGCCAAGGTTCCGGCTGTTCAGAAGATCCATAATCCTGCTCCAGTTGGCTGGTGTTGTGAATAGGTTCTGTCCGCCCGGCCACTGGTCTTTGCCGAAAAGCATGGGGCAGTTCTCAATACCGATCCTGACTCCCAGTTCCTCGGCAAGCCTGATCAACGGAGGCCAGACCTGTCCGACAAGCTCGAGGTTCTCCTCCACCGATTTGGTCTGGTCCCTTCCGATGAAGGTTGTTACCATGTTGATTCCGAGTTTCGAACTGGCCTTGATGAGAGAGGTGAGATGATCGACAGTCTCCTTCCGTTTCCCCAGATCAGGAGTAAGCGGATTGGGATAGAACGCCAGAGACGAGATCTCCACTTTCTTCTCCCTGCTGTAGTCCAGTATGTGCTTCGCATAGCTGTCGTCCTCAAGAACCCTGACGACATCTATGTGGCTGACACCGGCATATCTTCTCTCAGCCTTGCCCTGAGGCCAACAGGCGACCTCAACACACTTGAAGCCCATTTCCGAGGCAACATCCATCATTTCCTCATATGTCCAGCCATCGAGAATGGCGCTGACAAATCCAAGTTTCATGTCCGAACTCCATTGAGATTATTAAAAAGAATGAAATAAGATGAAATAAGTTTGATAATTTAACTCCCCACCCAACTCAATCACAGTATAGAATAGGTTTTCAAATATCACAAGAAAATTTTTTGCAGAAAGGATGTATTTATTATCATCGGGTTCCGATGCATAGAAACAAAGGTCAGTTTTTCTTTCTGAAACAATTGCGCTATTTCTGAAATAGTGATATTATTCCAGCTATGAAAAGATTAAACATACCCGTCAACAAGCTTGCGAAAGAGACAGGATTGTCACCTGCGACAGTCTCAAGGGTCCTCCACCACAGGGAACTTGTGAACCAGGAAACCATACTCATTGTAGAGAACAAACTCAAGGAATACGGGTATGATCCGGAAGAACTGATGAAAAAGCAGTCAGATACATCGAAGCGGATAATCACTGTTGTCGTTCCTTCAATCATCAACCCCTTCTATTATAAAATACTTCAGGGAATCGAGTCTTCCGCCTCCTCCCACAGCTTCGAGGTCGTCATTTACCAGAACACAATCACATCCTCCAACGTCGAGAAATTCCTCAAGGTTGTCCAGATGACCAACTCACGGGGTGTAATCTGTCTGAGCAGAAAACTGGAGAAGCATCTTGCCGACCGGATATTCGAGCAGATTCCATTCATCCAGTGCTGCGAGTACAACAGCGAGTCGGTAGCTCCATATGTAGGAATTAACGACTTTGCCGCGGCCAAAGGCGCTGTGGACTACATCCTGAACATGGGCTATGAGAAAATCGCATTCATCAACGGCCCGATAATGTTCAACTATGCTCAGGAAAGGCTACGCGGATTCGAAGCGGCACTGGAAAGCCATTCGATATCCGTTCCCAGATCATGGAAGATTTCCCTTCCGGATGTGGCCTATGACCTGGGCTACTCCGCCGCATGCCAGCTTCTGGGATCAAAGGAAAAACCGGATGCGATCTTCTGTGCCGCGGACGTCTTTGCCGCCTCGGTCATCAAGGCCGCCAACAGGTTCAACCTCCGGATTCCCGAGGATCTGGGAGTCGTGGGATTCGACAACATCGAGATGGCCTCGATAACCACACCCGGCCTTACAACCATCAACCAGCCGAGTTTCCAGACAGGCTTCACCGCCGCGGAATCATTGTTCGAGCTTCTGTACTCCAACACAAAGCCGAGGTCCATTCTTCTTGACACCGAGCTGATTTCCAGGGATTCAATCGCCAGAAGATAAGGTTAATGTCACGAGGTCTCGATTCTTGACATATGTCAGAAATTAATTCATAGTTGTTACTGACATATGTCAATAAGGAGGCGTCATGTCAAGACCAACCAGGTGCCGCAGAATTGCCAGGATACCTGCTTTCCGCAGTTTCTCTCCGGATGATGTCGATCCATCCGAATCGGTTT
>CADBOI010000143.1 GCA_902796335.1 uncultured Spirochaetales bacterium | reverse complement strand
TTGTTAGCCAAAGCAAGGATAACTCAAAACAAGGATTGAAAAAAGATGTACTTAGCTATAGATTATACCTCGCCGGAGGATCGCCGGGGCAAAACCCGTCACCGACCCCCGAAACGGCGAAAAGACAAGGGTAAAATGAACATTCTTTGCGTCTCGGACACAACTCAGAGTCTCGCCTTCTCTCCGAATGTGAAGGAAATCTACAAGGACACGGACATCATCCTGTCCTGCGGCGATATGCCTGTGGAGAGCTACGACTATCTGAGCACAATGCTCAGACGCGATGTGTTCTATGTCTACGGGAACCACAACCTGTCGACCTTCAAGTACGAGATGGACCGGGAATACCGCCACTTCATGAAATTCGAGAACGATTTCACAAAGAAGTTCTACGGTTTCATGGTCGACGGCAAGTGCATGATCCACAAGAGAACAGGCCTGATCATCGCGGGTCTCGGCGGATCGATGCTCTACAACGACGGAGAAAGCCAGTACACGGAAGCTAAGATGAAATGGCGCATAAGACGTCTTGTGCCTACCCTTCTCAGGAACAAAAGGAAATACGGACGCTATCTGGACATACTGATAACGCACGCACCGCCGCGCGGAATCGGTGACGGAGAGGACCAGTGCCACAAGGGATTCGAATGCTTTCTTTCCTTCATGGACAGATTCAAGCCCAAATACCTGCTTCACGGCCACGTCCATCTCACGGACCTGAACTCGCAGAGGGTCACCCAGTACAAGGACACGAAGGTCATCAATGTGTTCGGAAGCTACATGATAAAGGAAGAGGAGATAGGAGCTCAAATTGGCAGATAGCATGACTGTGGCTGAGGATTTCACCAAGGCCCACCGACACGCGATATTCCAGCAGATCTTCTCTGCTTTCAAGTGGAACAATCCAGATCTACTCTCTTTCTATGAAGTCACGAAACTGATTAAACCCGAGGCCGAAGCCTACAAGGGAATGAAAACCATACCCGTATCCAAGATAATCGGATCGGAGAACAGATACCATGACTTCTCTTCGGCCTTCTACCCCAAGAACCTGAAACTCCAGAACAGATGGAAGAGCGTTGACGCCGCCCGCATCGACGATGTAATCCTTCCGCCGATCTCGGTCTACAAACTGGGGGATGTCTACTTCGTGCGTGACGGTAACCACCGCGTCTCCGTGGCCAGGTCCGAAGGTGTCGAGTTCATCGATGCCGAGGTCGTCGAACTCACATCGAAGATCCCCCTCGAGGAAGGCATCACCCTGAACGAGATCAGACGCCGAGTCGTGGAATATGAAAGAGCGAGGTTCATCGAGCAGTTCGAGCCCTCATATCTTCCGATGGAGCGCATCGTGTTCACCGCCCCGGGCTCATATCCCGAGATGGTACACCACATCCTCGTACACAAGTACTACGCCAACCAGGACAGGGATGACGAGATGACTTTCGAGGAAGGGGCCATCAGCTGGTACCACAATGTCTATCTGAAGATCGCAGAGGCCATCGAGTCCGAGCACCTTCTTTCCGAGTTCCCCGGACAGACCGAGGCAGACCTCTACATGTGGCTTGTCAGACGTTGGGACGAGATGAAACGGGTGGACAAGAAGGCAACCGAACTCGATGCAGCGAAAATCGCGCGCGAGCAATACAAGGATTCCTTCTGGAAGAGGTGGTTCGCCTACATGAGGCAGAAGTTCTCAAGGCAGTGATCAGTCCTTGAAGCCCTTCTCCTTGAGAAACCTGACAACATCACCTACCGTGTTGAAGTCGACGGGTTCCTCGAAACGGAACCCGAAGGCATCCTCGATCTCCATGGCCACAAGCATCATCGCCAGGGAATCCATTCCGAGGTCGGAGCGCAGGCTTGTCTCCTCTGAAAGTGTTGAGATATCAAAATCAGGATTGACCTTGTGAAGGACAACCTCAAGCTTCTCCATAATCATAGCAACCTCCTCAGATGTCCTTGACGAACGATCTTCTTCTCTTGTGCTGGATGGCGGTAAAATACTTCCACATCGACTGGACGGCCGTGTTGTCCTCCAGGTTCAGGTTGGTCTCGCAATACATGACGCCGGAATCCCTGAGCATGGTCAGCATGCCCTCGATCATGACCGCGGGAACTCCGCGCGACTGGTATTCGGGACGCACTGCAACCAGAGCCAGATCGATTACCTTCGGTCTGCTGATGGCGTGAAGCAGCTTTATCAGAGCAAGCGGGGTAAGCCTACCACCGCTCCTCTTCAGAGCTCTGCCGATTGCCGGGAAGCAGAGACCGAGGGCAACGACCCTCTCGCTCTTGTCGCAGACGATGATCAGGTATTTCTTGTTGATGATCAGCATGAACTGGTCGATCAGCTGCTTCTTCATCTCGTCGGTGAACGGAACCGTTCCGTAAAGCTGTGCATAGCACTCGTCGATACAGTCGAAGAAGCCGTCCTTGATCTTGGTGATGTACTCCTTCTTGCTCATCGTGGATGAGTCGACAACATGCAGACCGTTCATTTCAAGAGACCGCTTTGCAACACGTGAGAGCATGTCGTTGCGGGTCTTGGGGGCGTATAGCTTGTATTCAACCCAGTCCACATCCTTGACAAAGACCTCATGCTCGATGAGGTTCTGGTAGTACGGATAGTTGTACTGTTCCTCGAATGTGGAATATTCGTTGAAACCGTCGATCAAAAGACCCTCGCGCTCAAGGTCGCTGTAGCACAGCGGTCCGCACAGCTGCTCCATGCCGTAGCTCTTGGCCCAGTCCTCCACCGCCTTGAAAAGCAATGTCGCGACCTCCTGGTCGTCGATGCAGTCGAAGCGTGTGAAGCGCGCCCTCTTCTCGTTATGGATCTGGTTGTACTGCCTCTGGATGATGCCCTGGATCCTTCCAACGGTCTTTCCGTCCTTCACCGCAATGAAGAAAACGTCGTCACAGGTGTTCCTGTAGACATTCTCCTCCGTGAAGGCCTTCATCTCATCGGAATAGAGAGCCGGGGCATAGTACTCGTTCTTGCGGTACAGCCTCAGCGGGAAGTTGACGAATTCCCTGCGCTGTCTTTCGGTCACGACTTTCTGGATTTCAATCATAAGAATCCCTCTGTTCAGTCAAGGCTCTCGTCCGCTCTTCTGAGTGGCAGGTAGCCATAGCCGGCGAGCCACGGTCCGTTGTGGCATCCGCTGACAGGTGACATTATAACAGCTTCATGGTTGCACTTGATACCATAATCGCCTTCGATTTTCTCAAGCTCTTTGATCAGGGACTGTCCGGTGTAGATGTGGAACAGGATGTAGTCCTTGCTGTCGCGGTCCTTTATGATGTCGCTTTTCAGAATCTCACAGGTCTTTGCAAGGGCCTTCTTGGGAGTTCTGACTGTTGTCAGGGATGTGCACTCGCCCTCATGGGTGAAATGGACGACGGGACAGATGCTGAGCATCTTGCCCATGAAAGCCTTTCCACCCTTCAGCCTTCCGTTGTAGATCAGGTAGTCGAGCTTTCCGTCAACGCCGATGAACTCCTGGCGGGCCATCATCCACTTGATTTCCTTGAGGATCTGCTCTGTGGAGACACCGTCCTCAATCATCTGTGCTGCGCGGATGGCCAGAAGGCCTTCGCCGAAACAGGTGATCTTGGAATCGATCACGTGGATCTTGATCTTGTCCTGGTAGTCCTCGGCAATAAGGCGGATCAGGTTGTAAGTACCGCCAAGATATGAGCTGATGACAATGACGATCAGCTCGTCATATCCCTTCTCGATGGCCTTGTCGAAGTGAGCCCTGATCTCCTCAGGAGTCGGCATCGCCGTCTTGGGAAGGTGGTTCTTCGGATCCTCGAGCTTCTCGAGCTCGTTGTAGAAATCAACCGGATCAAGATCGAATCCCTCAAGGTATTCCTTGCCCTGGAACAGGACGTGAATCCTGATGATGTCGATATCGTATTTCTTATATCTCTCAGGTGCATACTCGATGCAACCTGTTGATGTGCACATGACACCTCTCTTAGCCATATATTCCTCCGAATCAAACGTAGATGTTCTTATTGTGAGCCAGATTAACCAGCATTTTCACAGTGTTTCTTATCGAGGCTTCGTTTGCCGCCCCGTGAGCCTTGATCACCGGCTTGGTAACACCAAGCACAATTCCTCCGCCAAGGGAGTTAAAATCGTAAGTCGCCATCAGATGCTGAACCAGAGCCATGAACTTGGGTTCGCCCGTCTGCTTGGCATATTTGACTATGTCCATGATGATACGTCTTGCGATACCCTCGGAGTTCTTGAGCACCTGGTTTCCTGCAAAACCATCGCAGACCAGGACATCGCAGTCACCGGAAAGCGCATTTGTACCCTCGATGTTTCCAACGAAGTTGATGGTCTTGTCTTCCTTGAGCACCAGGTGCGTTTCCTTGACCAGCTTGTTGCCCTTGGTCTCCTCCGCACCGTTTGACAGAAGTCCGACCTTGGGATTCTCAAGCCTGTACATGTCCTTCATGAACTGGGATCCCTGATGTGCGAACTGCACCAGCATGGACGGAAGGCAGTCGATGTTGGCTCCCGTGTCCACAAGACAGACAAAGCCGCCGTTCTCCGCAGGAAGGACCGCGGCAAGTGCGGGTCTGACCCTTTCTCCCGGATTGGACAGGAACATCATAGAACCCACGAGAAGTGCTCCGGTGCTTCCTGCATTTACAAGTCCGACACATGCCGGATCATCTCTGAGAATCGTCAGAGCCTTGACCAGAGAGGCATCCGTCTTTTTCTGGATCGCGGCAACAGGATGGTCGTAGTTTGTGATCACATCCGTTGTGCCCACAATCCTGACGCGGTCCATCGGAGCTCCGTTTTCCTCAAGGGCCGCCTTGATCGAGCTCTCGTCTCCGACAAGGCAGACAACCAGATCCGCGGAATCCTCCAGAGCCTGGCAGGCTCCCTTGACTATGGTCGCAGGACCCTTGTCGCTGCCCATGACGTCTATCACAACCGTTATCTTTGACTTATCGTCCATCATCCACCTCTATAGAATCACTCGAGTCCGACAATGAAGCAGTAGACCTCCTGGCCTCCGCTGAGCATGTCGACCTCAAGATCGGGCCAGCGCTCCGAGATCTTCTCCTGAGCGTCTGCGACCTCATCGTCAGTGACATCCTTTCCGCAGAAGACGGTCAGGATCTCCATGTCCTCGATTCCGTCCACGCTATCAAGGAGGTCCATCAGGGCACTGACCTTGTCGCTCCTGTCGGAGACGATCCTGTCCTTGCTGTACATTGCAATGAAGTCACCCTTGTGGACATTGTGGCCGGAGATCTCGGCATCACGCGTCGCCAGGGCAACTGATGCGCTCACGACGTTGGCGGCCGTCTCCTCAAGGTCGCTTGCAAGGGAGCTGATGTCCGGAACATCCGGTGTCATTATGCTCAGTGCGCTGTAGCCTTCCATCGCGGATTTTGTGGGAACGACATAGACCTTGCAGTTGTCGTTCTCTTTGATCTCCGCAGCCTGACGTGCGGCCATCACCACATTTCCGTCGTTGGGAAGGACTATGTAGTTTTCCGACTCCACGCTGTTCATAGCCTTGAGGAAATCTCCTGTGGACGGGTTCTCGTTCACAATGATGTCCGCTCCAAGCTCCGCGAACTTTTCGGAGATACCCTGACCTTGGGACGCGGCAATCACCGTAAGGCGGTTCTTCTTTTTCTCTTTCTTGGCGGATTCCGAGGAGTTCTTTATCAGGATCTCCTCGTGCTGTAGGGCCATGTTCTCGATCTTGACCGTCAGGAACTCGCCGTACTTCCGGCACTCGTTCAGGACAAGTCCCGGGTTCATGATATGGACGTGGATTTTCACGATGTCATCGTCCTTGAAGCAGACCACTGACTCTCCGCCTATGGACTGAAGGTAGTCGAGAATCACATCGGTGCTGAACGAATCCACATCCACCTTCGCGCTCTGGAGCCTTATCAGAAGCTCGGTGCAGTATCCGAACTCCAGCACGCTGTCGCGAGTGAAGGCGCTGATGTCCACATTGGCCGTTGCCGGTCCCTTTGCCACATCGTGGACTTCAGGACGGTACTCGGGATCTATCAATGCCTTGTACATTCCCTCGGCAATGGCAACATAGCCTGCTCCGCCGCTGTCAATGACATCGGCCTCGGCAAGAACGCTGAGCATCTCCTTGGT
>CADBOI010000142.1 GCA_902796335.1 uncultured Spirochaetales bacterium | reverse complement strand
GACGCTCTTGCATAAATGCATGAGCGCAAGAGCATTTTTTGAGGTCTGAAAAACGAGCCAAAAAATAATTCATTGTAATATAAGAAATTGATTTTATAAATGACATGAGCGTCAGAGCGTTGGAGCGCAAGAGCGGTCGAGCACTATACAATGATTTCTATTGTTGATGGGATCGCAGGTCTTGAATATGCAACAGTTTGCCGGTTGTCAACAATTGACGGTTGCATCCGGCAAAGGGGATGGATCAGTTCACAGTCTGGAAGTCTTACGTCACCGACGTCACCGTTGTCACCGACGTCACCAATCGTCAGCGATTGGCTGATGATAGGGCCTGGGCGACGGCTTTGGCGACGACGGAGGCAAGTTTTTCCTCTGGCGAGAGGGCAGGAGCTGCGGATGCAACGTCGGAGCCTGAGCCGAAGGGGTACTTGTCTTCAGGGAAGGCGAAGGACAGCACTTCCTCCATGTCACCGACAAGGTGGAAGGTAAGACCTTCCTTGACGTTGTCCTCAAGCTTGTCCAGATCGCGTTTGTTGAACTTCGGAATGAGGATGGTCTTCACCATGTTGCGCTTGGCGGCAAGGACTTTTTCCTTGAGACCGCCGATGGGCATGACCTTTCCCAGAAGGGACAGTTCTCCTGTCATTGCCATGTCGGGCGCCATAATCTGGCCGGTAATCAGAGAGTAGATTGCAGTGGCCATAGTGATTCCGGCAGAAGGGCCGTCCTTAGGGGTTGCTCCCTCGGGGACGTGCAGATGGATGCTGTTTCTGACGAACCATGTCATGTCTATGCTGTGGGAGGCGCTGATGCTCTTGATGTAGGAGTAGGCTATGTTGGCGCTTTCCTGCATGACCTCACCGAGCTGGCCTGTGATCTTCAGTTCGCCGCGTCCGGGGATGCGCTGGGCCTCGATGGCAAGGACATCACCGCCCATGGAAGTCCATGCAAGTCCGACAGACATTCCGACTTTGTTGGCGCGGATGACTTCGTCTTCATGGAAGATGGGCTGGCCAAGGTATTTGACCAGAAGCTCGTCGGTGATGCGCACAGGGCGTTTCATAAGCTGTCCGGATGCTTCAAGATCGGCTTCGGATGCGCCGGACTCAAGAAGCGAGGAGCGCTTGTATTCGTCCTGGACTATCTCCATTGCGATCTTGCGGTGGATCTTGTCCAGGCATTTCTCAAAGTGACGGACACCGGCCTCGCGGGCATATTCCTCTGCGATTTTGTGAAGCATCTTGTCGGAGTAACGGACATCGGTGCTCTTGAGGCCATGCTTTGCACGGCTCTTGGGTACGAGGTACTTCTTTCCGATGTGAAGCTTCTCCTGAGATGTGTAGCCGGAAAGCTCGATGACTTCCATTCTGTCCAGAAGAGGGCGCGGAATGGTGTCGGTTGTGTTTGCGGTCACTATGAACAGCACGTTGGACACGTCGAACGGGAGATCAAGGTAATGGTCTCTGAAGGTGGCGTTCTGCTCGGGATCGAGCACTTCCAGAAGGGCGGCTGCAGGGTCTCCCTGGGCTGAGACTGTCATTTTGTCCACTTCGTCAATTACAAAGACAGGGTTCTTGGTCTTGGTGACTCTGAGGCCTTTGATGATCTGGCCGGGCATGGAACCAATATATGTTCTTCTGTGGCCTTTGATCTCGGCTTCGTCACGCATGCCGCCGACGCTGAAGCGGTAGTACTTCTTGTTCAGTGCCTTTGCAATGGAGATTCCTATGGATGTCTTTCCTGTTCCCGGAGGTCCTACAAGACAAATGATGGAGCCTTTGGTGTCGTTTTTAAGCTTGCGCACGGCAAGGAATTCCAGAACACGGTCCTTCACATCCTTTATCCCGTAGTGGTCCTGCTCCAGGATCTTCTTGGCTTTTTCCAAGGAGAAATCATCAGGGGAGAAGCTGTTCCAGGGAAGGTCCGCGACCATCTCAAGGTAGGTTCTGACCATTGAGTATTCGGGATTGTTGGTGTCCATGGAGACCATCTTCTGGTATTCGTCCATTACGGTCTCATAGGTCTCTCCGGTGAGGTTCAGGGCCTTTAGTCTATCGATCAGCTTGGGCTTGCGATTGCGCTTGCCTGTTTTTCCACCTTCAGAATCCGTATCTTCTTCGGAATCAAGGTCTTCAGCGTTGTGGCCCAGCTCGTCGAGCTGCTTTTTTATGAAGCGCAGCTCTTCGCGCAGGTAGTATTCGCGCTGGCGGGAGTCGATCTTCTTGGTGACGGTGCCCTGGATTTCGTCGTGCATG
>CADBOI010000141.1 GCA_902796335.1 uncultured Spirochaetales bacterium | reverse complement strand
CAATAAGGTATTGGAATGGCTGAGACACCATTGATGAAACAATACAGGCAGATGAAAAAAGAGCACTCTGACATGGTGCTCTTTTTCCGTGTCGGGGACTTCTATGAGATGTTCGACGACGATGCCCGGGAGGTTTCGGCCCTTCTCAACCTCACACTTACCCACAGAGGGGATGACCCGATGTGCGGCATTCCCTTCCATGCAGCCAAGAACTACATCAAAAGGCTGCTGGACAGTGGAAAGAAGATAGCCATCTGCGAGCAGATGGAGCTTTCCGACAATGCAAAGAGCCTTGCTAGACGTGAGGTAGTGAGGATTGTCACTCCCGCTACGGTCGTGGACGAAGACTTCCTGGACGACCGCAGTTTCAACTACATCGCCTGTTTCTTCCATCACTCGCTTGCTTTCTGCGATGTCTCCACCGGAGATTTCCATCTCAGAACCCTTGATGGAACAAACAGAGCACAGGCTGTCAGGACCGCTTTGGAGCAGATTGTCCCAAAGGAGATCATCGTCTGCGAGGACGAGTATTTCCTGGACTTTGACTTCAAGGCTGTGATCGACACCTATCCTGCAATGGTCACAAAGGTGGCTCCATGGTATTTCTCCCAGAAAGGCTGCTACAAGCTGCTTTGCGAGCAGGCCAAGGTCGCAAGCCTTGCCGCCTACGGAATCAAGGAGAACGACAAGCTTGTCTGTCCGGCAGGAGCCCTTATCCGTTACATCCGCGAGACTTCAAAGAGCTCGGTCAGCCATCTGACCAACTATGTCGTGGACAACGAGGACTCGTTCGTCGGGATGGACGAGAGTACTAGAAAGAACCTCGAGCTGTTCACCAACATGTTCGACGGATCGTCGAGATACTCGCTTTTCGAGACGGTGAACAGGACCAGAACGGGTGGGGGAAGCCGTCTTCTCAAAAGCTGGATAGCATTCCCCTTGAGGGATATTTCCAAGATTCTGTTCCGCCAGGACTGGGTGACTTTCTTCAGATCCGATCCGGATGAGCTTTCCCGCGTAAGGGAAGCCCTTTCCGGTGCCATGGACCTGAACAGACTGGTCACCAGAGTCCTCCTGAAACGGGCGGTTCCACATGATCTGATCGGAATCAGAAACACGATCGGAAGCTTCTTCAACCTGATTTCGACGAATCCCGAGCGTTATTTCTCCCTTCTCGAAAAATCGATGGACCAGAACGCGCTGTCCTCATGTGCCGAACTGATGAAACGTATCGACAGCGCAATCAATGACCAGTGCCTGGGTCAGTTCCAGGAAGGACAGGTGATTCTGCCCGGATACGATGAGAAGTTGGACAACATGAGGGCCCTGAGGGACCACAGCGACACCATTCTCAAGCAGTATCTTGACGAGGTCAAAGCCCAGACGGGAATGACTATCATCAAGCTGGGATACAACCGCATATTCGGATACTATCTGGAGGTCCCGAAAGGACAGGTCTCAAAGGTTCCCGATTTCTTCTACCGCAAGCAGACCCTCGTAAACGGTGAAAGGTTCACAACCGACCAGCTCATGCAGTACGAGAAGGACATCCTTCAGGCGAATGCACAGGCCGAGGAACGCGAGAGATGGCTGTACGACCGCATCCAGGCGGATGTGATCGATCTTGATGCCTATCTCAACTCGATCGGACATTTTCTGAACAACATAGACGCCTATCAGAGCCTTGCCACCTTCGCCGTGGACTCCGGATGCTGCAGACCGCAGATGACGGAGGACGATGTCCTTGAGATCAGGGACGGAAGGCATCCTGTGGTGGAGCGTCAGCTCGGCCCGGGCAAGTTCGTAGCCAACAGCCTTGACATGTCAAGCCGCTTCTGCCTCATAACAGGTCCCAACATGGCCGGAAAATCCACCTTCCTCAGACAGAATGCCCTGATAATACTTCTTGCACACATAGGAAGTTATGTTCCTGCAACCGAGGCGACAATCGGTATTGTGGACCGCATCTTCTGCCGTGTGGGAGCTTCTGACAACCTTGCGCGCGGAGAGTCCACATTCCTTGTGGAGATGCAGGAGGCCGCCTACATCATAAGAAACTGCACCAGAAGGTCTTTTGTTATTGTGGATGAGATCGGCCGCGGAACAAGCACCCAGGACGGAATGTCCATAGCCTATGCGATCATGCGCAACCTGATGGAAAAGGGTGCCAAGACCCTGTTCGCCACCCACTACCACGAGCTCACCATGCTTGATACGACCGGAATCAGGCTCCTTACACTTGATGTCAAGGAAGACAACGGAAGCGTCACTTTCCTCCGAAAGGTCAAGGACGGGGTCGCCAATTCGAGCTATGGAATCCATGTTGCCAGAATGGCAGGAGTCCCCGCATCCGTGATCCGTGATGCGAAGAACTTCCAGAGCAGGCATTTTGCGGACTATTCCATGCAGCAGGGAAGTCTTTTCACTTCCGATTCCGGTTCCGATGAACCTGAGTTCAGGCCGTCCGGAAAGGAGGAGGCGCTCTGCAGCTATCTCGAGTCCCTGAATCCGGATGAGTGCACTCCGATGCAGGCTCTTGTCCACCTTTCGAAGCTCAAGGAAATGGCTCAGAATCTCTGATGCGTGATATCATTGGGATGTGAAGCATTTATCCGGCTGTCCCATCTGCAACGCCCCGATAGAAAAATCCGATGTCATCTGCCCCGAATGCAGGGCTGTTCTGGACAACGAGTGTTTCGATGCCCATATGGCGCGCTGTCCCATGTGCCTGTATCCAAAGGTTTCCGGAGACTATATCTGCGACCAGTGCCTCGGTGGAATCTACAACAGGGTATTTCCGGTTTCCAGCTATGACGGACCGCTGTCATATACCGTTATCTATAACCTCAAGTTTCATGGACATAAGGAGTTGGCTCCTGTGGTGGCCATGTATCTGAAACTCGCTCTGGATGTTCTGGATCCTGATGATGAGGCGCTTCTTGTCCCTGTACCTTGCAGTGCGGACAGAATGAAGCTGCTGGGATGGAACCCGATGGTGGAGGTATGCAAGGTTTTGGACAGGCCTTACGCGGAGCTGATAATCAATTCGGGAATCAGGACTGTCCAGCAGAAGAGGCTGAACAGGGCACAGAGGCTTGGTTCTGCGGCAGGCCGTTTTGCAATCAACCCTCCTTACAAGGACAGGCTCGATGAATTCAGGGACAGGAGAATAATTGTGGTGGATGACATCGTCACAACCATGAGCACTATGAACAGCGCCATAGCTTTGCTCAGATCCAATTCGTTTTCCGATGTCAGCGGCGCCTCCTGGCTCTGCGAGCTGTAGATTGCATCTTACAGGCCGTCTGATTGTGAATGATTGTTAATGATTGTGCCGGAAAGAGGCAAAAGCATTGACATATTTTGTTGCGATGGATATAGTTCAAATAGATTTTTAATACGGTTTTTGAGGGATCGAAAATTTCGGTCCCTTTTTTATGGGCTTTTATGTTGAAAAATGAGATTACAACAGATCCTTTGTATCTGGATCTGAAGGATATCGTGGCGGATCTGGGAATGGTCCTGTGCTATGTGAAGAAGAGCATGCAGGGTTCCACTGTACAGATTTTCGTAGACATCATGAAGCCGGAGGGAGAGACGGGAATTGACGACTGCGCCAAGGTCCACAACACGATCCTTCCCAGGCTTTCGATGAAATACGGCCGCGATGACCTGTATCTGGAGGTCTCCACACCCGGACTTCAGAGGAACTTCAGGGATATTTACGAGTTCACTCTGTTCAAGGGAAAGAGATGCCGCGTATACAGCCTCGGGCACAGCTCGTGGATAAGCGGGATCATCGCGGAGACAGATGGAGATGGCGTGACCCTTTCCGACTTTGAGGTGGAGGACACCAAGGAGAAGGGCACTGACATTCGAATTGGATTTGGAGACATCCAAAAGGCAAAGCTTGAATACAAATGGGAGGATATGAAAAATGTCCGAGTTAAGTGAAGCCATCAGAGCGATGGT
>CADBOI010000140.1 GCA_902796335.1 uncultured Spirochaetales bacterium | reverse complement strand
TATGATATGATATAAGGACAGGGGTATTAAAATGGCTGGCAACAAAGGTTTGAGCATCGTTTTTCCAGAGGGAAGCTACGACAGATGCAGAGTGCTGTCGGAGACCGCTGTCCATGACCTTGGGCTTGATGTCATCTGCAGAGGACTTTCCAACAAGGAGAAGGAGCAGAGCCTGATTCTGGGAATCATGTCCAGAATCACCGATGACCCGGAGGTTGTCCAGTTCAGGCTGGATGTCTTTGAGGACATATACAACAACCCGGAGTTCAGGGAACGGATGCTGGGAATTCTGGACAAGATAGAGTTCCTCAGGGATTTCGGAAGCTTCCGACGTGACAACGAGGAAAGCTCTGGAACCTGGGACCTTGTGCACAGACTTGAGGAGATCAGGGACTATATAGGCTATGTGGAGGCCCTGCAGCAGTGTCTGGGAGACGGCAATCTCAAGTCCAAGGGCCTTAGGGATCTGAAGGAACGGATCGACGGAATCTACAACGACAGCAGCTTTGCCCAGCTCAAGCAAGATATTGCCGGTCTTAAGGCATCGACATCGAATCTGAAGAGCGTGACGCTGGGAGTCAACCTGAACGAGAGATTCGAGGCCAAGGAGATCGGGCTGATCTCGGTGAACAGTAAGGCGTTCTCAAAGTCTACGATCCTCGAGAATTTCGGGAACATGATCGTCAGGAAGGACAGCATCAAAGAGGATGTCTCGTGGGACGGGTCAATGAGGTTCCAGCCGTTCTCGATGGGTGAGGAACGCGCAGGCGGAAAGATGGAGGGTCTGGCGAGGGCCCGGATGATGATTCAGAATCCCGTTCTGATGATGGCTCTGGTGCCTGACGGAGACATGGGCAAGGATGTGACCAGCCATATGGACAGGATAACCGACCACATGTTGGGAAAGACCATGCGGGCCGTAAAGGAGGTCCTGAACAAGTACACGGGGCTTTCCATCATGGACATAACGGCTCTGATTCCGGAGTTCGTCTACTATGTCAGATGGGCGGAGTACATCAAGAGGCAGGTCGGCAAAGGCAGGGTTTTCTGCAAGGCTTCCGTTCTGAAAGCCGGCGGGCTGAGAATGAAGGCCGGAGGCTTCTACAACATGAGGCTTCTGGATTTCGCGGACGATATTGTAGACAACGACCTTGATTTCGACGATGGGAAGAGCACCTACATACTCACAGGCGCGAACAGGGGCGGAAAGACCACCGTCACCCAGGCTGTGGGGCTTCTGTATGTCCTTGCGCAGGGAGGGATCTTTGTTCCGGCAAAGGAGTTTGCCTTTAGGCCTGTGGACTGTATTTTCACCCATTATCCTGCGGACGAGGACAAGACACTGGACTACGGAAGGCTGGGCGAGGAGTGCAAGCGCTTCAGGGAGCTGTTCGGCCGGTGTACGGATAACAGCCTGCTTCTTCTGAACGAGACGTTCTCGACAACATCCTTCGAGGAGGGGTTCTTCATTGCCAAGGATGCCGTGAGGGCCATTCTGAAGAAGGGAACCAGATGCATCTACAACACCCACATGCACAAGCTCGCAGCCGACATAGACAGTCTTAATAGAGAGAGCGAGGCGGAGGGTGCAAAGACAAAGGCCGCATCCCTTGTGGCTCTTTCAGACGGTGGGGAGCGCTCGTTCAAGGTGAAGGTCGCTCCGCCGCAGGGTATGTCATATGCAAAGGACATTGCCGAAAAATACGGTGTGACATACGAGATGCTTCTGAAAGATGCTCCAAAGACCGCGGAATCTTAAATCATTGTATTTGGCGGATTCCAAGGTATAATGCACAGAGAAGGGGAATCCGAATGCAATACAAACTTGAAATTGATCTGTCCGAAGTCAACAGATGTCTGCTCTGTTCCGATCCTCCGTGTTCCGGAGCCTGTCCGCAGGGTGCCAATGTAGGCAGAATCCTGAGGGCTCTGTTCTTCGAGAACTACATGTATGCAGCTTCCAAGATAGCAGATGTGGACTGCACGTACTGCAACGCCCCGTGCGAGGCCAAGTGCGTGCTCAATGCTATGAACAAGATTCCTGTAGGAATCCGCAATTCATTATTGGGACTGAAGCAGTCGATGGACAAGCTTCCTCCCAAGCAGTTGGAGTTCGCAGACCTTTCCACGGACATCTGTGGTGTGAAGCTTGAGAATCCGTTCCTGCTTTCGTCTTCAGTTGTTGCCAGCACGTACGATATGTGCAGGCGTGCCTTTGAGGCCGGATGGGCCGGGGTTGCTTTCAAGACAATATGCAATTTCCCGCAGCACGAGGCATCGCCGAGGTTCTCGGCCATACACAACCATGCGAATTCGTTCTGCGGTTTCAAGAACATCGAGCAGCTTTCAGACCACAGCGTCGAGGAGAACATGGAGGTCTTCAGACACCTGCATTCCGAATTCCCCAAGAAGGTCATTGTGGCGTCCATCATGGGAAGCAATGCCGACGAGTGGACAAGACTGGCCTCCGAATGCGAGGAGGCAGGGGCCTCTGTCATTGAGTGCAACTTCTCCTGCCCGAATCTTGAGGACGGCGATCTGGGAATGACGATCGGTCAGTCGGAAGAGCTGATCGAGCGCTTCACAAGGGCTACAAAGAAGGGAACCAGTCTTCCGGTGCTTGCAAAACTGACACCGAACATCACAGACATGGTCCCGATGGCCCTGGCCGCCAAGGCCGGTGGAGCCGACGGCATTGCCGCGATCAACACGATCAACTCCATCACCGGAGTCAATGTCGATACCCTGGTGGCCGAGCCGGCTGTGCGCGGAAGGTCGATTGTCGGAGGATATTCCGGTCCCGCAGTCAAGCCGATCGCCCTGAGGTTCATTTCCGACATCGCAAAGGCGGAGGGCCTTGAGGACATGCACATCAGCGGCATGGGAGGAATCGAGACCTGGCGCGACGCTCTGGAGTTCATTCTGCTGGGTTCCGGAAGCCTTCAGATCACCACATCCGTCATGCAGTACGGATACAGAATAATAGACGACCTTCTGAGCGGAATCTCCGCATATCTGAGAAGCAAGGGAATCCCGGCTCTGAGGATGCTCATAGGCGGGGCAAGCGCATCCGTTGTTGACCATCAGAGCATAGAGCGTGGAAC
>CADBOI010000139.1 GCA_902796335.1 uncultured Spirochaetales bacterium | reverse complement strand
TTACTTCAAGATCGTTGAGGGAAACACTGAAAGAATTCAGCCGTACGAAGGCGTTGTCATTGCTAAGAACAATTCAGGAATCAGAAGGACATTCGTTGTCAGAAAGATTTCCTACGGTGTCGGCGTTGAGAGAATCTTCCCGCTGCACTCACCGAGAGTCGAGAAGGTCGAGGTCATCAGAAGAGGCCGCGTCAGAAGAGCCAAGCTCTACTATCTCAGAGACAAAGTCGGTAAGGCTGCCAAGGTTCCCGAGCAGATCCGCGGACACAAGGGCATCTGAGTTCAAAGCATCTGATACAGAAAAGACGGAGGCGCTTGCATCCGTCTTTTTTGATATTGAGGGGATATTCCAATGGACAGGAAGGAGAAGGGCAATCTCTGTGAATCCCAGGTGGTTTCTTTCCTTGAGGCAAGAGGCCACAGGATTATCTGCAGGAATTACCGCTGCCCGATGGGTGAATTGGATATTATCTCCTTGCATGACGGAGTGTTGTGTGTCACTGAAGTCAAGAGCCTGACCCGCAGATGGGAAGGTGATGAGATAAGGCACATGGTCACACCGGCAAAACTCAACCGGATGAGGAAGACGTTGAGCCATTTCCTCGCAAACAACGAGGTTTCAGGTTTCAGCTCGATCAGATTCGATGTGGCATCTGTCACAGACGGAAAGATCGGGTATTACCGAGGAGACGAATGATGGATAACAGGAAAAAGAAGAAATTCAAGGAACAGCCCAAGAAGCACATGTCCTTCGATGTTCCGGATGTTCCACAGGTCAACGAGCCCATGCCAGTGTGCAGCCTCTGCGGAAAAAGCATTGAGACCATCGCAGATTCCTTTTGCGAGCCTGACGGTTCATACAGCCATTTCGATTGCGTTCTGGACAAGATCCGGAAGCAGGAGAGGGTGTCCGAGGACGAGACCGTATCTTACATCGGTCATGGAAACTTTGCCGTCTTCTATAAGAACGAGGAAGGAAAGTTTGTCATCAAGACAAGAATCCCATATGAGTCAAAGGAAAGCTACGACGCAATGAAGAAGTTTGTGGAGGGCTCGAAGCAATGAATTCCAAAGTAGCGGTATTCCCGGGAACATTCGATCCGCCGTCACTCGGTCACATGGACATAATCTACCGTTCTGCAAAGATTTACGACAAGCTATTTGTAGTTGTTGCAGATAACATCTCAAAGAAGACCATGTTCACAGCCCAAGAGCGCAAAGCAATGCTCCAGGAGCTTCTGAAGGAATATGACAATGTTGAGGTCTGCATCTGGAGCGGAACAACAGTTGATTTTGCAGAGACACATGATACCGGAATTGTCATCAGGGGTGTCAGGGAGATCAACGACTTCGGATATGAGTTCGAGCTTGCCATGGTCTACAAGCACATGCTTCCGGATCTTGAGGTCCTTTTCATGCCTACCGACCCTAATCTCTCGATGATCAGAAGCTCCATGATCAAGGAAATGGCGCTCTTCGGTGCGGATATCGCTCCGTTTGTTCCAAAGTTGGTCTCAGATGCTGTCAAAGCCAAGTTGAATAACACCAATGTGTTGACTTAAACACCGTTTTTTTATATTCTCACAATGTTCGATATTTCATTAATTTAGCAGAGGTACTGTTATGGCAACACCAAAATATAAGACATCCAAGGCCAAGGCCGCTACACGCAAGGCATCTAACATGAGGCTTCAGGCTCCTACACTGTGCAAGTGCACAAAGTGTGGTCAGCTCATTCTGCCGCATCGCGTCTGCCCTCAGTGCGGATACTACAAGGGTGTTCAGGTCATCAATCCTGAGGAGTGATTAAATGAGCAACAATGAAGTTTTCGAAAAAGTAAAAGCAATCATCGCTGATAAGCTTGCTGTTGATGAGGATTCCATCACAAGAGATTCATCTTTTGTCAACGACCTCAAGGCAGACAGCATGGATATTCTCGATCTGGTCAGCGGATTCGAGGAGGAGTTCGATATCACTATCCCGGACGACAAGGGCAGAACCTTTGAGACAGTCGGAGAGGTTGTGGACTATCTGGCAACACTCATCTGATATGGAACAATCCGTTTCGATGAAGGCTCCCTTCATTTCTGAAGACAGAAAGAGGGAGCTTTTGTTTTTCCAATCGAGGATCGGTCTGTCATTCAACGACATATCCATCCTCGACAACGCTTTCATCCATTCCTCTTATGCAAATGAAGCCAGATCCAAGGATGTTCGTGACAACGAGCGTCTTGAGTTTCTCGGCGACAGCGTACTATCCATCGTCACGTCGGACTGGCTGTACAAGAACCTTCAGGGCGACGAGGGAGACTGCACGAGGGTCCGCAGCCTTGTTGTCAGCGAGGACGCTCTGTTTGAAGTTGCAATGTCACTTGAACTTGACAGATATCTCAAGATGGGCAGGGGAGAGGAACTGTCCGGAGGAAGAAGGAAGAAGGCTATTCTTGCAGACTGCACAGAGGCTCTGTTTGCAGCTGTTTATCTTGATCAGGGTTTTGACAGGGCAAAGGAATTTATCCTGTCCAAGATAGTTCCCTTCATCGACAAGGTTGTGAACGAAAACTACAAAAGGGACTACAAGACTGAGCTTCAGGAATATGTCCAGAAGCGCTACAAGAAGGTTCCGACATACGAGATGACCGGTTCCGAAGGCCCTGAGCACGACCAGACTTTTACCTATACAGTTACTTTCCATTCAAAGACTTACGGACCTGCCAAAGGGCATAACAAAAAGGATGCCGAGCAGAACGTGGCAAAGCTTGCCCTTCAGGAGCTGAACCTTCTTTAATCAGTTTTTTCCATTCTCGAAAAGACGCCTGGCCTGATCCAGCAGGGTGTCCCTGTTGTTAAGTGTGGGATAGTCTATGACCATCTCAAGAAGGGCTGAAAGGATCTCTCCCATAAGCCTGGATCTGGGAATTCCTATGCCGGCAAGGTCATCACCTGTAACGGCAAGGTCCTTTATGCTCATGGGCTGGTTCTCCAGTTCGTGTATCCTTCTGATGAAGGGATCGTATTCCTCAACCTTGGCCCTGCCTTCGGAGGCAATCTGGTCGCACCACTGGAGCTCGAACAGGTTGTCTATGTTCTCACGTCCGACCCTGCATATGAAACGCTTTACCGCGCCGTCCGTCCAGTTGTCGTTGTATTTGACCATGTGGTTTGCAATTATGATGCAGACGTCGTCAATCATTCGGTTGGAGCACTTCAGCCGTCTCATGACGTCTCTGGCCATTTCAGCCGACTTGACGTCATGTCCATAGAACCGCAGGAATCCATATTGGTTCACAGTCATTGTCACGGGTTTTGCAATGTCGTGAAGCAGGGCCGCAAGTCTTACAGTCAATGAATAGCCAAGCGTTGCGGCGGCATCGACTGCGATGTAGATGTGCTCAAGAACATCTGTAGCACCGACTTTGGTCTGCTCTATTTCACGGCACTTCTGTACCTCTGGAAGAATGTGTGCAAGGACTCCGGTATCTTCCAGTATCTTAAGTCCGACAGTGGGTTTGGAAGACATGAGGATCTTGGAAAGCTCATCGAAGATACGCTCCTGGGAAACGGCGCTGATGTTGGAGCTGAGCTCCGTTGCCGCATCCTCCGTCGCCGGATCGCTGGAAAAGCCCAGCTTCGAGCAGAATCTGGCAAGACGCATCATCCTCAGCGCATCCTCTGTGAATCTCTCATGTGGATTTCCGATGGCCCTGATTAGCCTGTCCTTCAGGTCCTGCTCGCCGTTGAACAGGTCGATTATCTTTCCGTCAAGGCAGTTCGCCGCAAAGGCATTGACTGTGAAGTCCCTTCTGGAGAGGTCCTCCTCAAGACTTGTGACAAAGGTGACATTGTCAGGATGCCTCTGGTCGGAGTAGGCGCCTTCCGTGCGGAAAGTTGTCACCTCGAATGACTCTTCCTTGAAAAGGACCGTGACTGTCCCGTGCTTGATACCTGTTGGGATTACCTTCCGGAAGATAGCCATGACCTGGTCCGGGCGTGCATCGGTGCAGAAATCGTAGTCGCTGTTCTTTATGCCGAGAAGATAGTCCCTCACAGCTCCGCCGACAATATACAGACTGAATCCGTGGTCGTTGAATATCGAGGCGAACTGCTTGATCTTGTCAGGAACAGGATAGGATTTCATGCCTTAAAATTAGAACATTTGACCGTCGTTGACAAGCCGACTTTAGGTCAGAGACCTTGAGAGAAATCACTAAAGTTACTATTATTATCTGGATATCATATTATACGGAGTCACAATATGTTCAGAAGCGTAGATCCAAGACAGGATTTCCCCAAAATGGAGGAGAAAATCCTCGAATTCTGGAACAAGAACGACATATTCAGAAAATCAATCGAATCACGTCCGGCAGACAATGAGTACACCATCTATGACGGACCTCCGTTCGCAACAGGTCATCCCCATTACGGTCATCTGGTTCCGGGTACCATCAAGGACATCGTTCCCAGATACCAGACTATGAAGGGCCACAGGGTAGTTCGCAACTGGGGTTGGGACTGTCACGGCCTTCCGGTTGAGAACGAGATGAAGAAGAAGCTCGGCATCTCCAGCGCAAAGGAGATCCAGGAGTACGGCGTTGCCAAGTACAACGAGGAGTGCCGTTCGATTGTCCTGCGTTTCACGAGCGACTGGAAGAACACCATCACAAGGATGGGCCGTTGGGTCGACTTCGAGCACGGATACAAGACCATGGACCTCGGCTTCATGGAAAGTATCTGGTGGGTGTTCAAGACCCTCTATGACAAAGGCCTGATCTACAAGGGATATAACATCCTTCCGTACAGCCCCGGTCTCGGATGTCCTCTTTCAAACATGGAGGTCAACCTCGGCGGATACAGGGATGTAACAGATCCTGCTATCACCGTCAGATTCAGAGTCAGAGACACTGAAGACACATATTTCCTTGCATGGACAACAACTCCGTGGACCCTTCCTTCCAACCTGGCCCTTGCTCTCGGTCCGGATATCGACTATGTGAAGATCCTGGACAATGAAAGCGGAGACAAGTACATCCTTGGCAAGGCAAGACTCGGTTCCTACTACAAGGACGAGTCCGCCTACGAGATCCTCGAGGAGTACAAGGGTTCCCAGCTCAAGGGAATGAGATATTACCCTCTGTTCGACTATTTCGCGGACCTGTACAACCAGGGTGCCTTCGTGACCGTCCTCGGCGACTATGTCACAACTGAAGACGGATGCGGAATCGTCCATACAGCTCCCGGTTTCGGTGAGGATGACTACAATGTCCTCAAGGGAACCGGAATTCCCGTGATCTGTCCCATCGATGACGAATGCAAGTTCACATCAGAGGTCAAAGATTACGAAGGCCTCTTCGTCAAGGATGCCGACAAGATGATCATCCAGAGACTCAAGGAAGAGGGCAAGCTCGTCAAGCGCGAGAATTACCTGCACAGCTATCCGTTCTGCTGGAGAACAGGATCCCCTCTCATCTACAGGGCAATGGACTGCTGGTTCGTCAAGGTCACCGAGTTCAAGGACCGCATGGTCGCAAACAACAAGAAGGTTGTCTGGGTTCCCGAGCATCTCAGGGACGGACGTTTCGGAAAGTGGCTCGAGGGTGCCCGTGACTGGGCAATCTCCAGAAACAGATTCTGGGGCAACCCGATTCCTGTCTGGCAGTGCGACGGCTCGGACTACACCGAGGTCATAGGATCCATTGCAGAGCTCGAGGCAAAGAGCGGAAAGAAGGTCACAGACCTCCACAAGCATTATGTCGATGAGCTGACATGGCCCAGCCCGGACGGAAAGGGAACAATGAGAAGGGTGCCTGATGTCCTTGACTGCTGGTTCGAAAGCGGAAGCATGCCTTACGGCCAGCTCCATTATCCGTTCGAGAACCAGGAGCGTTTTGCAAAGACATTCCCTGCCGACTTCATCTCCGAAGGTCTGGACCAGACCAGAGGTTGGTTCTACACACTGACCATCATGGCAACAGCCTTGTTCGACAAGCCGGCGTTCCTGCACAACGTTACAAACGGAATCATCCTTGCCGAGGATGGAGAGAAGATGTCCAAGAGCAAGGGAAACTTCACCGACCCGATGATCCTTGTCGAGAAGTTCGGTGCAGACTCTCTGAGATTCGCCCTGATGAACAGTGCCGCCGTCCACGCGGACGACCTCAAGTTCTCCGACCAGATGGTCAAGGACGTGCTCAAGAGCCTCATCCTCCCGCTCTGGAACTCATATTCGTTCTTCGTCACATACGCCAATCTGGACAACTATCAGCCGGACGACACTCCGTTCGAGAAG
>CADBOI010000138.1 GCA_902796335.1 uncultured Spirochaetales bacterium | reverse complement strand
TAAAGAAGCCGAAGCTAAAAGCAAGGAACTCTTGCTTGAGACTAGAGATACACTCCTGAAG
Organism: uncultured Spirochaetales bacterium; assembly: GCA_902796335.1. Lineage (GTDB taxonomy): Bacteria > Spirochaetota > Spirochaetia > Sphaerochaetales > Sphaerochaetaceae > UBA9732. The sequence continues at coordinate 6,913 of CADBOI010000138.1, read as the reverse complement.
GAGCAGAAGCAGCAGGAACGCGAGGAGCGTGACAGACGTGCAGAGCTGCAGCGTTACGAGAGGCGTCTGCTTCAGAAGGAAGAGAACTTGGAAAAGGTCCAGGAAACCCTGGATGCTGTCAAGTCTAGACAACAGGATAAAGAAGCAAAGCTTGCTGTCCGCGAGAAGCAGATAGCAGAAAGTGAAGCCAAATGGCAGTCTGAAATCGAGCGCGTCGCCGCAATGACAAGCGACGAGGCAAAGAATCTCCTTATCGAAAAGATGCAGAACGAAGCCCGCAGAGACGGGCAGAGCCTGATCAACAAGATTGAGCAGGAAGCATTGGCAAAGGCCGACAAGACCGCCCGCGACATCATTGTCACAACGATACAGAGACTTGCTACGGAGGTTGTCTCCGAGAGCACAGTCAGTTCTGTGAGCCTGCCTAGTGACGAGATGAAGGGAAGGATAATCGGCCGCGAGGGAAGAAACATCAGAGCCCTTGAGACGCTGACCGGTGCCGACATCATCATCGACGACACACCGGAAGCCGTCGTCATCTCCTGTTTCGATCCTATCCGCAAGGAGATTGCGAGAGTCTCTCTCGAGCGTCTTGTCCAGGATGGAAGAATCCACCCGGCACGCATCGAGGAAGTTGTCACAAAGGTCACCAAGGAAGTGAACCGCATCTGCGCCGAAGAGGGAGACAAGGTCGTCTTCGACCTCGGAATCCACAACATGAGCCAGGAAGAGGTCAGGGCCCTTGGAAGACTGTTCTTCAGAACAAGCTACGGACAGAATGTCCTCGCACACTCACGTGAGGTCGCAGTCATTGCCGGCATGATCGCCGCAGAGGTCGGAGCCGACGTCGCAATCGCAAGACGCGGCGGACTTCTCCACGACATCGGAAAGGGCATTGCCACCGAAAGCGAAGCCAACCACGCCGAACTCGGTGCGGAGCTTGCCAAGCGTCTCGGAGAGGAGCAGAGGATCGTCAATGCGATCGAAGCTCACCACAACGACGTTGAACCGTGCTGCATAGAGAGCATCATTGTCCAGATCGCCGACGCAATCAGCGCCGCCCGTCCGGGTGCAAGACGCGAGACCCTTGACAACTACATCAAGAGACTCGAGAACCTTGAGGACATCGCCATCTCGTTCGAGGGCGTCGACAAGGCGTTTGCAATCCAGGCCGGACGTGAGCTCAGGATTCTGGTCAATGCTGAGACAGTCACAGACGATGGCGCCAAGGATATTGCCAAGGGTATCGCCAGCCGCATAGAGGCTGAGCTCAGGTATCCGGGCAGAATCAAGGTGACTATCATCCGCGAGATGAGAGCCGTCGAGTACGCCAGATAAGCGCCATGGCAAACAAGAATTTCACAACCCTGCTTCTCGGAGACGTCTACGGAGACCCCGGATGCAGGGTTCTTTCTTTGAAACTGCAGACTCTGATCAAGAAGTACCGTTCCGATTTCGTCATCGTCAACGGAGAGAATGCCTTCAAGGGTTTCGGAATCAGTCCCGAGCAGGTGGACATGCTCTTCGGAATCGGAGTGGATGTCATCACATCGGGCAATCATATCTGGCAGCAGGAGGATGTACTCCCTTATCTGGATTCAAAGGAATTCCTGCTCAGGCCGGCAAACTACGGAAACATGGTCCAGGGACACGGATTCGCAGTCAAGGACGGGGTCTGTGTCATCAACCTGCAGGGCAGGATGAACATGCCGCCTATAGAGGATCCATTCAAATGGGCTCTGGACATCCTCAAACGCCTGGACAGCAGGGTTAAGACAGTCTTTGTGGATTTCCATGCGGAAAGCTCGGACGAGAAGGAGGCCATGGGTCTTTTCCTTGACGGAAAGGTCACCGGCGTTGTGGGAACCCATATCCATGTCCAGACCCTCGACGAGAAGATCCTTCCCGCCGGAACGGCCTACATCACGGATCTCGGCATGTGCGGTCCCAAGGGGAGCGTGATAGGAAGCGACCCGGATATAGCACTGAAGAGACAACTGACGCAGATGCCGCTGAAGGCCCAGGTCCTGGATTCGGTAGCGCAGATCCACGGAGTATGTATCCAGAGCGACCCTGTTTCAGGCCGTGCGCTTTCAATCGAGAGGATAGCCGAATAAATGGCAAAGCTTAACACAGTCCAGCTGTTGAGACTCAAGGACCCAAGCCTGACAAAGGACAGCGCCGCAGCTCTGGTAAGCTGCCGCAACGTCTACGTTGACGGGGAGCTCTGCACGGATCCAAAGCAGATGTTCGACAAGAACGCATGCATCGAGATCATCTTTCCCAAATACGTATCAAGGGGCGGATTCAAGCTTGAGAAAGCCCTGTCATCTTTCAATCTGGATGTCGGCGGTCTTGTTATGCTGGATGCGGGATCCTCGACCGGAGGTTTTACCGACTGCCTATTGCAGAACGGGGCCAAGGCCGTACACAGTGTGGATGTGGGATTCAACCTTCTGGATTTCAAGCTCAGAAGCGATGACCGCGTCATTGTCCATGAAAAGCAAAACATAATGACCCTTTCAAACTCTGATCTTGTTCCCAAGCCACAGGCGGCGGTTGCGGATCTGTCTTTCCGTTCCATCAACGGAGCAGCAAGCCACGTCCTGGACCTTGTGGGAGGAACGTGGATGGTTGCCCTGATAAAGCCACAGTTCGAGGTTCCCAAATGGCAGGAGAACTTCTTCGGGGTGGTGGAGGATCCGGCTCTGATGAGATCCACACTGGAGAATGTCCATGAGGCACTTACAAAAGACGGGGTAGGAATCTATGATGCCACTGTATCTCCTATCAGAGGACACAAGGGCAACACCGAGTTCCTGGCCCTGCTGAAACCCGGAAAGGCCATGGATTGCGGACAGTTTTTGGCAAAGTGCGGAATCTCAGCTCTTATTTGATTTGACGTCAGTACATGGTATAATCGCATTGATATGATTGAAGACCTTCAGGACGAACTGCAGAAAGACCAGCCTGCAAAGGCAAAGAAGACCCACAGCCGCACGGCCGTGCTTTTCTTCGTGTTCATTCTCTGGATCATCTATGCGGCCATAATCATCCTGTCTTCTCTTCCACGCATACGTTCAGCAATAAAAGAGTCCGACATATCCAACACCATCATCAACCTTAGGGAAGTGAGGCGTTCGGCGCAACTGCGCGATGCAAAGCTCTGCTTTGTCATACCCAAGGCTGACGGTTCCACAACGCTAGTGGTCTGCAACCAGAAGATAGAGAAAACAGGAGCCACCGAGTACCACGATGTGATCGAGGGGCTTCTGAAAGGTCCGAAGGAAGAGGCCCTTTCCGCCGGAGCCATCAGCTATATCGAGAAGGGAACATCCCTCATCGGCCTGACTGTATCCGGTACCACGGCATTCGTGAATCTGTCGGCTTCCTTCACAAGCTCCGGAAGTTCCTGGGGACCCAGCGGGCTGGATACGGCGTGCAAGCAGATAACCCGGACCCTCCAGATTCTGAATCCCAAGATCAAGGACGTGATCATCCTCATCGACGGCGACAAGCTTGAGCTGTAGCACTTGGATTAAAGACGTTTGTAGGATAAAGTAAGGCCATGAAGAACGTGGTAATTATCGGAAGGCCTAATGTCGGAAAATCGACACTTTTCAACAGGCTCATAGGAAAAAGAAGGGCAATCACCGACCCGACACCGGGTGTGACCAGAGACCCCATCTCAGAGAAGTGGATACTCAACGGACATGCCGTCAACCTTACGGACAGCGGAGGAGTGAAACTGGACCTCGAGGGCTTCGACGAGCTTGTTTCAAAGAAGAGCCTTTCACTTCTGGACGATGCCGATGCCATACTCTTCATGATGGACTGCACGGAGGTGACTCCTGAGGACCAGATGCTGATCAAGACCCTCAGGCCATACACGGACAAGATCGTCCTGGTGGTGAACAAGATCGACGACCCCACACGTGAGGACCTGATCTGGAACTATTTCTCATACGGATACCAGCGCATTGTTGGAATCTCATCTTCCCACGGACTTGGAATCGATGCCCTTGAGGAGACCATCATGGGCATGCTCGACCTTGAGGATGCCACGGATGATGTCGAGGACCTCCAGGCAGAGGACGACAGGAACAGCATCAAGGTCGCCGTCCTCGGAAAGCCGAATACGGGAAAGAGCACGCTGACGAACCTTCTTACGGGAATGGACCTTTCGATTGTAAGTCCCATAGCCGGAACCACCAGAGACGTTGTGAAGGGTGACTTTTCCTACAAGGGAAGGGAGTTCACCATTCTGGATACGGCGGGAATCAGAAGGAAGTCCAAGGTCGAGGAGGATGTCGAGTACTACTCCGTAAACAGGGCCATCAAGACCATAGATGACGCGGATGTGGTCCTCCTGATTGTGGACACCATCGAAGGGCTTTCCGAACAGGACAAGAAGATCGCCAACCTCATTGTCAGAAGGGGAAAGGGTGTGGTCATTGTCTTGAACAAGACTGACCTCCTGAAGGGACTCCCCAACGAGCGTCAGGCAATCGAGGACCGTGTGAGATTCCAGTTCCCGATCCTTAATTTCGCACCCATAAGGTTCATCTCCGCGGCAACGGCCGACGGAATCGGGCCCATGCTGGATACCGTGCTCAGAATCAACGACCAGCTTTCAAGAAGAATCGACACCGCCATGCTGAACAACGCTCTCAAGGCATGGGGCGAGGCATACCAGCCGTCACGTGGTTCCGAGGGCCATTTCAAGGTCTATTACGGAACCCAGATCAGCGCAAGGCCCGTGAAGTTCCTGTTCTTCATCAACAGGAAGAAGGACTTCCCACAGACCTATGTGCAGTATCTGAAGAACTGCATCAGAAGGGACCTTGGATTCGGTGATGTTCCCATTGAGATCGATCTCCGAGAAAGGGAGAGAAGCGAGAGCAACCACAAGCTCGGCCAGAACGCCAAGGTCAGATCCGCATCAGAGAAAGAGGCTCCCAAGCGTCCCGAGGCCAGACTGGCTTCCAAGGGAGGAAAGGCAAAAGCCAGACCCGCAGCCAAGAAGGTCGGGGCAAAGGCCAAGGCCAATGCAGTGAAGAAGGCCCGTGAGAACTATAAACAGAGCAAAGCTACCAAGAGAGGCAAATGAGATATAAGGCAATCTGCTTTGACATAGACGGCACCCTCTATCCAGCCTCCCTGATGAAGAGAAGGCTGATGGCCTTGTGGGCCAGACATCCTGCGTTCTCTGTCAGATACAACAGAGAAAGACGCGAGTTCCGCCGTTGTCAGGCAGATTTCAGACAAAGCATCCCTTTCAGATGGCGTGAGGCCATGATAATCCGCAATGCCAGCGGAGAGGAGCCAAAGAAGAAGTTCTCGGAGGCAGACTACAGGGCTACCTACGACAGGCTTCAGAAATACATCTACGATCCCATGCAGAAGCTCTATGAGAGGACAAAGCCGTTCGACGGGGTGGTATCCACGTTCAGCAAGATTAAGAACAATGGCCTGAAGATAGGAGTTTTCACGGATTTTCCGCTGTTCAGGAAGCTTGAGAGCATGGGGCTTGATGAGTATGTCGATTTTAGCGCCTCAAGTGACGATGTGGGCTTTCTGAAACCGGATGCACACTGTTTCGAATATTTGCTGTATAATCTTAAGATGGAGCAAAGCGATGTCCTTTATGTCGGCGACAGCTACAGCAAGGACATAGTGGGTGCGCACAATGCGGGACTTGATGCGGTTCTTGTGAACGTCAAGCCGTCCGGGCTCCGCAATGCTGAAAAGACCTTCCCCCTTGCAAAGGCGGTCTTCAGCAACTGGAAAGAATTCGACGCCTGGCTTGCCTCAGGCATGGAGGATAGACAATGACCTATGTTACTTCGATGCTACCTGTGCTTCTTCCGATAGCACTGTTTGTAGTCACCTTGATAATAATCTTCACGCTCAGGGCAAGCGACAAGCACAGCAAGAGTCTCTCCAACGTCAAGAAGCTGCTGGACATCTACAAGGGAAACATCGAGGCAAGCGACAACTCCTTCAAGCAGTATGCAAGCGAGCTGGAGCAGACGGTGGCGAAAAAGGATGCCGAGGTCAAGAGCCTGATCCAGACAGTCAATACACAGCTCGGCGAGCTCAAGTCCTATTCCGAGGATCTGGTCAGGCTGAAAAACGCCATGGAGACGTACAGGACGGCGCTGGAAGGACTGGCAAGGCTCACAAGCGATGCCGATGACAAGGTCCAGACGGTACAGAACGAGGTCGACAGGCTGGACAAGGTAAGGACGGTCATCGACGGATTCAGACAGGACATGAAGGATGCGGACGAGCATCTGAGAAAGCATGAGCAGCGTGTCATACAGCTTGAGCGCGAATCAATAGGCCGCATGAACCAGGCCGTCAGCGAGACCGACAGCAGCATGGACGAGGCCATGGCAGGTCTTCACAAGGAAAGCGACGAGGTCTTTGAGGATTTCAAGGCAAAGACCACAAACGATACGGAATTCAGGCTCAGGAAGCTGGACGATGCATTCCAGGCCGTCATCCATACTGTACAGCAGTTCTTCGGCGAGCTTGAGAACAAGATCGAGGAAGCCCGCGTTGTCGCCGAGCGTCTTGAGAGCACGGAGCTCCAGGCAGTATCCAGTCCAAGCGATGTCCCGTCGATGGTTCCTGCAGACCTCGGTCAGGAGCATGGCGATATCCAGAAGACCGACCTGAGCTCGGAGATAGCCCAGTTGGCGGAAGCAGCCCCGGAAACCGATGCCGTCAAGGCTTACGAGGCATCCGCTCCCAAATTCAAGACTCCCAAGTTCACACCCAAGACCGATGAGGAATACGGCGGATCCAACTACATCGAGCAGAGTGTCACCCCTGTTGAGGATACCTATGGTGAAGGAATCGATGAGAACGACGATTTCGAAAGCTTCGGCGGCGTAGAGGAAGATCC
>CADBOI010000137.1 GCA_902796335.1 uncultured Spirochaetales bacterium | reverse complement strand
GAAAGCTCGATCCACGGACAGCCTCCGCACTGGCCGCTGAAGGGACACGGGCTTTTCCTGCGTGAAGGACTGGATGATATCAGAGATTCAACACAAGCAATACAATAGTCTTTTTTCTCTTCAACTATCGATATTTCAGCTTCTTCACCCGGAAACAGGCCATCGATAAAGACAACACGTCCATCGTCCAGACGGGCTACGCTCCGTCCTCCCTGTGCGAATTTCTCAGCCGTTACACGCATTGCTCAGATATCCAGGTTGTATTCGTCGATCTTGGTGATCAGCGTTCTTCTTGTGATTCCAAGCTCATTGGCAGCCTTTGTACGGTTGCCTTCCCAACGTCGCAGGGCCCTTTCGATCGTCTGCTTCTCGATCTCCTTCAGAGAGACACCTTCCGCAATTGAGGTCTCCGCTCCCTTAGACACAGAAGGCCTTAGGTCGTTGCCGCGAAGCTCTATGTTGTCTTCAGTGATCAGATCTCCGTCGGAGAAGATCGCGGCACGCTCAAGGATATTCTCAAGCTCCCTGATGTTGCCGTAGAAATCGTAGCTCTTGAGCTTCTCCATCGCCTCGGGCGTGAGGCCCGAGAAATGACGTCCCATGTTCGCGTTGAGTTTCTTGATTATCCAAGCTGCCAGAAGAGGAATGTCATCCTTGCGCTCTCTAAGCGGCGGGATATGGATTCTGACAACATTCAGACGGAAGAACAGGTCCTCGCGGAACTTTCCGTCGCGCACCATCTGCTCCAGATCCTTGTTCGTCGCACAGACAATCCTGGCATTGATCGGAAGTGGCTCGGTGCCGCCCAGTCTGGTTATGCACTTCTCCTGAAGTACCCTGAGGATCTTCACCTGAAGAGAGAACGGCATGTCGCCGATCTCATCCAGAAATAGCGTTCCGCCATTGGCGAGCTCGAACATTCCGCTCTTTCTGGAGACCGCTCCGGTGAATGCGCCCTTCTCGTATCCAAAAAGCTCGCTTTCAAGAAGGTTCTCGGGGACTCCCCCGATGTTGATGGCCACGAACGGACCGGATGAGACCGGACTCTGCTCATGGATGGTCCTTGCAACCACCTCCTTTCCTGTTCCGCTCTCACCTGTGATCAGAACGCTGGAGTTGGTCTGTGCGATCCTGTAGATCGTATCCTTGATTTTTCTGATCTGAAGGCTCTCGCCGATGAAAGCCCTTTCCTGGGGAAGGCGCTCCTCCATCTCCTGAAGCGTCCTGAAGTTCTGGGCCTCGACAAGATTCTTGAGCTTGATGACGACCTCTTCAGGGTTGAAAGGCTTGACTATATAGTCCTGGACCCCGTGCTTCAAAGCCTCCACGGCATCGCGGATCTCGCCATGTGCGCTCATCATGATGATGGGCATTCTGAAGCCCTCGTCTCGTACCCAGCGTACAAACTCAAGTCCGTCCATACCGGGCATCTTCAGATCCACAAGGATCGCATCGAACGGCTCCTCGCGGAGGATTCTCTGAGCAGAGAACGCGTTCTCGGCCCCTACGCCGTCTATCGAGTCAATCTTCAGATATCTGCACATCAGATCACGGATGTTGGTCTCATCATCAACTATCAGTATCTTCATCATTCACCTCTTTGAATCTTGCATGGAAGACTAACCTCGGCAACGGTACCGCCTCCGTCCCTGTCATAGAGCTTCAGGCTTCCGCCACGAGACTCCACGAACTGTTTCGAGATGGAAAGCCCAATTCCGCTTCCATGTATTTTGGTGGTGAAGAACGGGTCAAAGAGCTTCTCCCTTGTATCGGGGGGAAGTCCGTCTCCCCTGTCCATCACCTTCACTGTCACCATTCTGTGCCTAACCCTGATCTCAACAGCCACCTCGGGATCGCGGCCCTCGCAGCTTTCCGATGCGTTCTTGATCAGATTCTCGAACACTGACCTTGCCCTGTCCGGATCAAAGCTTACGACAACCTTTGGAACATCGGATTCCAGCCTGATTCCGTTTCGGAACAGCCTGGCTATATCGCTAATGAAACCGACAAGCTCGATGTCCTGCGGCGTGCCTGCAGGGTTCTTCAGGAACTCGCTGACACGGTTGGTCAG
>CADBOI010000136.1 GCA_902796335.1 uncultured Spirochaetales bacterium | reverse complement strand
GGCGCCGCAGCGTGGCAAGGTTCATATTCTGGTCTACGGAAACGACTATTACAGCATGTCACTCAAAAAGTTGGACGCGACTGTGGACGATGCCGTCCAGGTTGGAATGGCTCTTTCCGCACTCTGTGAGAAGCAAGGGATGGTTAAGGATGTAGATTACGATGTCATGTTCATATTCGGATCCAAAGCCCATCCTGAATATGATGACATTCCGGCTTCCGACAGAAGCAAGGATCTTACAGGAACACATCTTCTGAGCGAGATTGACAGGATTGCCGGAATCTCAAAAGACGGTGACATGACGTTCCTGTTCTTCAGCGGGCATGGGGACAGCGATTACCCCAGCAAGGTTGAATACGGAACCGACACTGCGTCAAAAACCATCTTTGCCGCAAAGAAGGTGGATAATCCGGAGTCGAAAGCCTATGATCCGATTCCTGTCTCCACTCTGATAGAGCATATCGAGGCCATCCGCGGAACAAAGGTGGTTTTCTCGGATTTCTGCTATTCCGGTGCCTTCGTGCAGGCGGGCTATGTCACTGTGACCGGTTCCGAGTACAAGGAACTGACAGCATTGGATCTTTATTCTCTCAGGTCTAAAATCAATGAAAGTTCATCATCCTTCTATCTCAGCGCATCCCGTTATTATGAGATTTCTGAAGAGGACTATGCTAAAATCGGGCACGGCTATTTCACCAAAGCGCTTCTTGAAGCTTTGGGATGGGATGAAGACAGCGGAACCATAATTAACGGCGGTGTTCAGAAAAACGGTACGATATCATTCTTCGATGTTGCAAACTATGTGACGAGGAATGACGAGGCTCCGCAGACTCCCATGTACAACGGTGGTAGCAACGATATTATCCTTTTCTCATTCTGAGTTCTGTGGTTAAATATTCCCATGGAGGATATGCCATGGGTGTCAAGAAAGTTTTCAAAGGTCTCGGTAAAGGTGTTCTGGTCGTAGGAAACACAATTTATTCCAAAACATTCGTCATAGCTCAGATAGCAGGCCTTGCGCTCACTGCCATAGGACTTACAATCACAATCATCATGTCTGGCAAGAAATTCGGTCTGACGAATCTCAAGCCTCTTTTCACTTTGATTACAGGTGCTGTTTTCGCTTTGGTGGGAATAATCATGGTCGGTGTTTCTTACGGCATCAGGTGGAAGCACCGTATGGTCACCAGAGTAGGGAACATCGAAGAGAAGTGGCGTGATGCTAGACGCTCAGCAAGCAGCCTTCGCAGGGCCTACAACATCAACAAGTGTGCAAAACTTAGAGCAAAGAAGATGCAATAAGAGCTTTCGGGCTGAGATGGTTCTTTTTGGGGAGTACTTCCTACTTTCTTATTCTGTAGAAACGAAAAGGTAGAGTTTTTCTACCTTTTTTGTTTGTGGAATCAAAATAGTAGAATCTGAGTTTGATTGAATAAAAAAAGGTGCTCAGATTTGATTTTCTGAACACCTTTTTTTGTTATGAGTGTCTGTTATTTGATGAGATAACCGACTCCGGCTTCGACTGTCCATGCAAATGCACTGTAGTTCTTCGCGGCTGCAATTCCGAGGCCCGGTCTGAGGAATGCAGTCAGACTGCCTGTGTCAAACGAGAATCCGACTGTTGCCAATGCCTGGAAAAGGAAACCCTGTCCGAGATTGAAGTCAAGCTGAAGACCTGGCTTGAGATCAACTTTTGTCCTTCCAACATCGAATTCGGTTACTTTGTACTGAGCACCAGCTGAGATGTTGAACATTCCTGAATAACCCAATCTGGCGTAAACATCGAGGTTGTCGGCGACATCCATGTCAAGTGAGGCAAGGATTCCGTTTCCTACTTCGATCGAGACAGATTTGAGGCTGAATGCAAATGCTGTCGTCATCACGACGAGCGCGATAATCATAATAGCTAATACTTTTTTCATTTTAAACTCCTGAGGGTATTGTAACATCATAATCAGCGAATTGGAAGAAAATGTGGGGTGGATTGCAGGTTCACAATCCATTTACATCTGGTAAAAGGCGTTGCTGATGGTTTTTGAAGTGGGTTGGGTTTGTCGGTTTGTTGTTACCAGGCAGTTTTATATTTTGGCTGACGGATTGTCCTCCTGACTCTCCGTTTCAAAGCCAGTATCAATCCCGATAAACACAAAGAGGGCCAGGTTTGAACCTGACCCTCTTGCGTTTCGGGCAGACTGGATTTGAACCAGCGACTCCAAGTCCCCCAGACTTGTACGCTAAACCCCTGCGCCACTGCCCGTCGTCCTTGCGGACACCTAGGAAAATAGCACACCTGCTGGTTCGTGTCAATTGTGCTGATTGTAAGTAAACTAAATGATACTTCTTAAGGGAGAGATTTTACTGTATAATGACAACGGTTATACATATTGGGAAGAGGAGAGAACATGAGATTCTCTTTGAGGAAAAAGACAATAGTTCTCGTAATAAGCATTACTGTCATCATCGGACTGGTTGCCGTTGTTATTTTCAACGACACGATTAACGATATAATCCAGACACAGTACAAGGAAAGATCGATCGATATTGCAAACCTCGTTTCGCTGGAAGTCGATCCGGTTCGTGTCAAAAACATACAGCGGACAATCAGAGACATATATTACAAGTCGGAGAACAAGGTCTGGAGCGACCAATGGGGGACGCCGGAGTTCGACGAATATGTGGCTCAGTACTCATTCATAGAGGAAACCGAGGATTTCAAGGTCGTCCGTGATGAGCTTAGGAAAATGCAGGACGTTCTGGATGTGAACTGCCTTTACCTGCTCTGGATGGATGTCGACAATCAGTGTCTGATTTACCTTGTCGATGCGGATTACGAAGAGCCGTGTCCTCCGGGATGCATAGATCCGATCTATCTTCAGGACCTGAATGTGCTGAAGGATCCGAGCATTGGTCTTGCTCCGAACATCTCCAATACTCAGGAATACGGTTGGCTGATTGCAACCGGAATGCCGGTTTTCGATGAAAACGGAGAGGTTCTTGCGTATGCTACGGTTGACATCTCAATGAACGAAATCGTGGCCCGTCAGACCAGATTCCTGACATATACGATAATCATCTTCCTGATTCTGACCATCATAATCTGTTTTGCAGGTATATTTGTCGTTTCCCGTGTCATCCTCAGGCCGATTAACAGGCTCTCTCATGCGGCGGAGCAGTACACCAGTACGAGAAAGTCGTTCTCCGAGCTGAAAATCAACCGAAGCGATGAGATAGGAATACTTGCGGATTCCATGGCGAACATGGAAGCGGAGATCGGAAACTACATCGAGAACCTGGAGAAGACGACCAATGACCTGATCTCTGCACGTGAGAATGCCGAGAATCTGAACCGTATTGCAAACATAGATGCTCTGACAAGGGTCCGCAACAAGAGGGCTTTCGACATCGATGCTGCCAAGCTCAACGAGACCAAGGAGCCTTACGGCATAGTGATGATCGACCAGAACGGATTGAAATGGATCAACGATACCTTCGGTCACGTGAAGGGCGACATAAGCATCAAGACTGTCTGCAAGGTTGTCTGCGAGGTGTTCAAGCATTCGCCTGTGTACCGTGTGGGCGGTGATGAGTTCATCGTAATCCTCAAAAATGATGATTTCAACGATAGGGAATCCCTCATCCAGAAGCTCACGGAAACATTCATAAACCTTTTCCACAACAAGGAGCTGTCGCCGTGGGAGCGCGTGACAGCCGCTGTGGGCTACTCGGTCTTTGATTCGAAGAGAGACAAGGGCGTGGACGATGTCCTCAAACGGGCTGATGCGGCCATGTACAGACAGAAGCGGACACTGAAGGAAGAGCTCGGACTATAACACATATATAAAATATTTGTGTGGGAAGGGTTTTACATTTACGACAGTTTTGGTTAGACTGTAAAAAACATTCTATGCGCAAAGGTGTTTTAAATGTCCAGGAAAAATATGCTTACAGTTGTTTTCCTCGTGGTGAGCATTGCCGTTGTTTCGGCATTCCAGTTCTCGCCGCTGGAGCAGGTGTTTGAGCCGACAGGTGCAAACTCCCAGAAGACCTATACCGTCGTTAACGACTCGGAGGACCAGATCGCCATTGAGTTCTCTGTTCTCCAGAGAAATCAGGATGCTTCCGGTGAAGAGATCAGAAGTGCTTCTTCTGCTGAGTTCGTCATCAGTCCGGCAAAGGTCATTGTCGCTCCTTCCTCGACCTATGTCGTCAGGGTCAAGTACATCGGCCCGTCGACCGTCACTGTTGAGAAGGCATACAGGCTTGTTGCCAAGCAGATGGCATATTCTCTGGGAAAGAGCCAGACGACACAGAGCATGTTCAACTTCCTGTACATCTACTACTCAAGCCTTTATGTGGTTCCTTCCGAGAAGGTTGTCAGAGTGGAGATTTCCTCAGCCAAGGCACGTCTTGATGAAGAGGGCAAGCAGGTGATGGACGTTACCGTCAGAAACAGAGGAAATGTCCACCAGATTCTCCTGGATGCCAAGCTGGCCCTCAAGGATTCGAGTGGAAAGACTGCCGTCGTTTCCGAATCTGAGGCACTGGGCGGAATCGATTCTCTCAATATTCTCGCAAGAAAGTCCGTGACAAAAACCATTCCATGGCCTGAAGGTCTTGCATTCGTTGACGGAGGTACCTACACGGGTTCAATCGAATACTCCGAGTAATCAGGGTAACCGAAGTTCAAACCGAATCCTGCCGGTTCTAGCAGCTGGCAGGAAGGACAGATATCATGGCCGCGCGGAAAAACGCTCAGATAGCATTAATCGTAATTCTTCTCTTTCTGATTCTCGTGATTTGTGCGTTGCTCTTTCACGTCGACGCCTCGGAGTTGCAGGATTCGCAGAAACAGACAGAACTCACGGAACAGCAGGAGAGTCCGGCTGTAGGTGAGCCTGTAGAGCAGAAGAAGCCGGAAGTGATACCTGAACCTGCTTCAGAGCCTGCACATGAGCCGGTACAGGAGCAGCCTGAAGAGCCTACTCATGAGCCCGTAGTTGAACCAGAACCCACACCTGAGCCCGCACCGGAACCGAAGCCGGAACCGGTTGAGGAGCCGACAGCTCCACAGGAAGTTGAAAAGGAACCGGAAAGTGTTGAGGAACCTGTTTTGGCAGAAGAGGCTGCCAGGATTCCGATGGCTCCGGATCTTGACTGGCTTGTCATGACCGAGCCTTATGAAGAGCCCGAGAAGAACATCTATCCGTTCGAGGAGGAGGTGGACTGGTCCGAGTTCGTTTTCAGCGATCAGGAGATCGTGCTTCCGGACGGTACGTACTATGCGCAGCTTTACGTCAACGACAACAGATATGACACAATCGAGTTCGAGCAGCGTGATTCCAAGCCAGGCTTTAAGAAGTCGGCGCTTGAGATGGAGCTGAGCGGAACTCTCTCAGATGAATATTATGAGCAGTTCTTCTCATATGCCGAGGAATACTACAGCCTCGAGTATCTGGAATCCGTTGCGGAAAGGGTGTCGTACAACTCCAACGACCTTGTCCTGAGGCTTTATTTCAACTCTTCGCAGGTGCCGGTGCAGACGCTGTCTATGGGCGGTTCCGGCTATTCCAGCCTCAGACAGAACTACGATGTCGTGGGAAACATCACGCTCCAGCCTGCCCATTTCTCGTTCGCATCGAACATAAGCCTGTTCCTGAGCATGCAGTATGATGTCGACAACGAATTCTCGTGGGACAATCTGAATGCCACGATGAGTTTTTCCAATACGTTCTCGTTCTGGAACATCACGTTCTCCATGCCGGCATCGCTGACATTCATAAGGTCATACGGACTGATTCCGTCGGTCGGATCCTGGAACGCCTATATGGATTTCCCGAACCAGAACATAAGGTTCTCGTTCGGAAACGTCGGAAGCGCAGGATTCAGCAACGGAACGCCGTTCGGTTTCTCCATCGAGAAGAACTACGGATTCGGAACCGGATCGGCCATGTCCAACCAGTTCTCGCAGACCATAACGCTGACCGAGGACTCAAATGTGGATATCGCCATCAACGGAAACTCGGTGTTCAACAAGAACCTCAATCTGGGAATCTACAGGCTGACCGATTTCGCATTCGTGCAGGGAGCCAACGATGTGGTGGTGACCATCCATCCGCTTTCAATGGGGGAGGATACCAGCGCAGACAGGATCATCAGGTTCGGACAGAACTACGACACTTCGCTGATGGCCAAAGGCGAGACAACCTGGAGAGTGGGCATGAGCATCCCGAGAATCAACCAGAAGATGCACTCCACACCCGATTTCCAGGACGGCTTCATTATCCCTGCCATTCCCGACTACACGCGCAGCGAGGGATGGTCGGCCATGGAGAATGTGTTTGACCTGTCCTCCGTAAGCATGTTCTGGGAGCAGTCCATCGGTATCTCCCACACATATACTCAGTCTCATTCGTTCTCGTTCGTCTATGAGAAGAGCGATTCCGAAATCTCGGGCCGCTCGGTTCTTCTCGGCGGAAGTGTCACCGGTCTGTTCGCGACATCGCTCGGAACGACGAGGATTTCGGTCAACGGATCCCTTTCAAGCGCGAACCTTTCCAGGACAAACCTTTCGGTGAATTTCGCCCAGAACTTTGTGTCCGATATCCTCAAGCCTCTGAATTTCTCGTGTTCGTATTCGTTCACTCCCGATGTGCAGACGGCATCCGTCAACCTGGGTTATTCGTTCAGCATCAAGGGCGTGAGGTTCGGAATCTCGGGAAGCTCGTCGTACAAGTTCCCATCGGTCGAATCTTCCGCATCTCTGACAGATCCGCTTGCTGTAAACGCCGCCCTGTCGGTTGGAACGAACTTCGGAAAGCACGGCTCGCTGTCGCTGAACGCATCGTTGAACCAGGATCTGAATGTCTACGCCACTGTGAGCCTGTCGTTCTCGTTCTCGGGCCAGAACATCAGCTCGTCGGTGTCCACAAACCAGTTCAAGACTCTGACCGGCAATTTCGGATGGTCATACAGGCCGGGCAGCAACAGCCGCAACAGCTTCCAGGTCAACATCTCGAGCCTGGATCTCCTGAGCCTCAACTTCAAGGAGGTTCCGAGCCATACACTGTCAGCAGGATGGGCAAGGTCTGGAGATGTGGTGAGCATGTCGCTCAGGGCCCAGGCAACCAACAGATACAGGAAGTTCACGACCTCTATGTCGCTCAACACGGCACTTGTGTTCGCAGACGGACACTTTGCTATGACCAACAGCATCTACGGCCCGTTCCTCATGGTGTCACCGAACAAGGGCCTTAAGAACGCCACAATCGCGGTGTCAAATGCGACTGAATCGACAGCAGGATCCTCGAAGAAGGTATTCGGAAATGTCCTGTGCACAAGGCTTACGATGTATAAGCCGAACAATATTGTCGTCTATGCTTCCAACGGATCTCTGTTCACTTCGTCCGGATCGTTCCTGTTCAAGGTTACTCCGGTTGCAAGGCAGGGTTTCCTTGCAAAGATCTCACTAGAGTCTGCTGTGGCCATTTCAGGAATCCTCAGACAGAGTCCTTCTGTCCCGTACGATTCCTATTCATCACCGATCTACAAGGTCGAGATTGCTGAAAACGGCGTGGATGTGAAGAGCATGGAGATCGACTCATCGTCCTTCTTCTTCACGGATGTTGACGGAAGATTCATTCTCAGCGACCTGAAGGCCGGTACCTACATGGTTGACCTGAACATCAACGGACAGTGGTATGCCCTGTTCTTCGATGTTCCAGTTGTCGAAGAGCCGGGCTTTGTTGCCATGCTCAGGGATTTCGATGCATCCACGGTCGATCTTCTGGCGGAGACAACCCAGAAATACAACGTCAGATCGTTCGACGAGGCTTATGCCGGATCCCTCTATCTGGAGATGGATGACTTCATCACAGAGGAAGCCTACTGGACACTTCTGTTCACAATCTCGGATGAAGACAGCAATGCATGGTACGACTTCGATGATTTCGACGAGTACGATGCCTCCCTTTACAAGGACATAGAGACTAGCGGACGCTGAGTATGAAATACGTCGTGATTTCGGAAAAAGAGGAAGTGGTCTCCGCATTTACCGCAATGGGAGTGGAGGTTGTTCTGGCTACATCTGACCGGATGGCCATCGATGCCGTGAAAGAGGCGATCGACGGCAGAAAAACAGGCACCCTTGTCCTTTCAGACCATGTTCATGAGATTGCTGATTCTATTTTGAAGGAGCACAGGGCAAGCGGAAGGCTTCCGTTTGTCATGAAGCTGGACGATCGATCCTGACCAAAACCTTCTCGACTCTCAGGCCGTCCATCGCAAGCACAACAAGCTCAAGGTCGTTGTATCTGAATGACTCTCCCGAAGAGGGGAAGTGACCCAGCATCTCGACAACCCAACCGCCTACGGTTTCGCTTTCGGCTTCGAAGCTGTCCTCGTCTATTCCGGCAAGCTCAAGGAACTCGCTGATGGAAAGGTCTCCGTCAAGCTCGAACTCGTTGTCGTTCTTTCTGACCACATCCGGGTCGATGACATCGGTCTCATCGTAGATTTCGCCTACGATCTGCTCCAGGACATCCTCCATGGAGATGACGCCAAGTGTTCCGCTGTATTCGTCGGTGACAATTGCCAGATGCTGCTTTGCAGCCTTGAGTGTGTTCAGGACCTTGGGAAGCTTCATTGTCTTGTAGACGTAGCAGGGCGGCATGAGAAGGGAGACAAGGTCAATCGGATGGCCTTCGGAATCATCCAGAAGGGCGTTCTCCTCGTGTTCAGTCAGAGCCTTGAATACCGTGTTCAGATGAAGGATTCCGATTATGTTGTCTATGCTTTCCCTGTAGACGGGGATTCTGGAGTAGGGAGATTCCTCAATGTCCTTCTGGATCTGGCTCCACGGATCGTCGATGTCAATGGCGTGGACATCGACTCTTGCGGTCATGACTTCGGATGCGGAGATGTCTGCAAAGTCGATGGCGGCCTGCATCAGGTTGGAATCGGCCTCGTCGATGATTCCCTCGTCCTCGGCTGTCTCGATGATGGACTGAAGCTCTTCTACGGATTCCTCCTGGTCGTTCTCTTCATCCTGCTTGATCCAGAATGTCAGGACATGGACCAGACCCACGACAACAAGGATCAGCGGTTTGAACAGGACCATCAGGAATCTGATGAAAGGTGCGAACCTCATGGCGAGCATGGTGGAGTTCTTCTTGGCATAGATCTTGGGGATTGTCTCTCCGAAGATGATGACAAGAACCGTCAGAACCAGTGTTGAAAGCCATGTGAACGAGTCCGAATCCAGTAGCACTATCACCAGAACCGATGCCAGTGAGGATGAGGCGATGTTCACAAGGTTGTTTCCGATCAGAATGGCACTGAGGGCGTTGTCGAAGTTGTCCGTGACCTTCTTGGCCGAGCGGGCAAGTTTCCAGCCCTTGGACTTTTCTTCAGCAATGTTTTCGAGTCTCACCGTGTTGCAGGAAGAGAAGGCCATTTCCGAAGCGGAGAAGCATGCGGAAAGGAGAATGCAGTCAATGATGGCAAGAATAAGGATTGCTATGATCATTCTTCATCCTCCTGCTGAGTTTCAGGCTGCTGTTCTGATTCCACGACAATGCGGACCTTCAGGATTCTGTTGTGCTCTATCTGGTCTACCGATACCGTCAGGTTGTGATATCTGAAGCTGTCGTCCTTATTCGGAATCGAGGAGAAGTGCTCGTATACCCATTCGCCTAGTTGGAGGTTTGCAGCATCCTTGTCGTCAGGTTCGGGGTCATCGAAGTCGATGAAGTCGAACACGGCGCTGAGTGTCTGCGTGGCCTCCGCGATGTATTCGTTGTCTGAAAGCTTGACAATCGGTTCCTGGACGATGTCGCTTTCGTCCCAGATCTCGCCGACAAGCTCCTCTAGAATGTCCTCGACGGTGACGATTCCGACGGTTCCACCGTAGCTGTCGGTTATGACTGCCATGCTGAGCTTGCGTCTGGACATCTCGGGGAGAAGCTCGTGGATCTCGGTGCTCTGATGTGCGTAGTAGACCTCGTCCATGGTCTGCCTGATGTCGGGCATCTTGCCTGTCTGAAGGTAGCCTTTGAGGAATTTCCTTATCTGGAGGACTCCGATTATGTTGTCTATCGAACCCTCGTAGACGGGGATTCTGCTGTGGGGCTGCTGTTTTATGAACGAGAGGATCTGCTCGGGTTCGTCCTCGATGTCGATTGCCGCGACATCGACTCTTGGTGTGAGGATTCCCTCGGCTGTGACATCTCCGAACTCAAGGGCGGATGAGATCAGGTTGCTCTGGTTCTCGTCCAGGGCGCCTTCCTCGACCATCTCGTCGATTATGTCGTGAAGCTCGTCCTCTGTCACGGAGACGGGGGCCTCAGCCTTGCTGCGCTTTGTGGCGGCCCGGCCTATCCATGTGAGGAGCCTCGACAGCGGGGAGAGGACCTTCATGAGGAACGAAAGAAGGGGAGCGCATGAGATGATGATTTTCTCGGGGTGCTTCTTGGCGATGCTTTTGGGAAGCATCTCGGCGGCGAAGAACACGGCGATGGTGGTGATGACCGTTGAGATGCTCACCGCGCTCAGGCCCCATCTGCGGCTGACGTAGACGGTGACAATCGAAGCGGTTGCGATGTGGAAAATGTTGGTGCAGATCAGGAGTGTGGTGATTGCCTGATCGAAGTTCTCAAGAATGGAAAGTACGGTCTTGGCCTTTGGATTCCCGCGGTCAGAGGCAACCTTTATCTTGTTTCTGGAAGCAGAGGAGAGCGCCGTCTCCGAAATAGCACAATAAGCTGCACCTAGCAGCAGAAGAACAACCCATAACAGTGGGGGTTTACTACCATCATCCATGATTGGACAAAAACTCCTTGCGGCCTGACTTGTGGCCATAAATATAGTATATAGATAGCATATAGGTATTGCGCAGGTCAAGAACTGCTTTTGTTCGTCTTGTGTTTGACAAAAACCGCCGCTGCTACCTAAAATGGTCGGAAGAAGGGAGGACGTCCGATGGCGGAGGGTGAAAGAGGCCAGTTTTCCAGAAAGATAGACAACCTGTTCAGAGCTGTGTTCATGGCTGAGGACGGGAAGTCCAGAAGTTCTCTTCTTTTGTATTCTTTCTGTCTTGCGATTGCTTTCGTTCTGGTTTTCATCGTTTCATACATGTTCCTTCTGGAGCCGCTGGAGAGGGCTTTCTCCTCCAAGTCGGTTTTTGTGAGGAACATAGTCGAGTACACCGTCCCCGCCATTGTCGCGTGCATTCCCTGTCTTGCGCTTTCGTTCGCCTTCAGACGGAGGATGAACATGGTTCCTGCAGCTTTCCTATGGATTGATGTGATGGTCCTGATCACGTTCATTACCACAGCTTTTGCTGCAGGAGGTGAGAACTGGGCCACCGATTACAGGATGTTCCTGAATGTCCTTGGTCTGCCCATGCTTGTTTCAGCTGTGCTGGGGACAATCGGTTCCCTGGTGATATACAAAAGGAGAAAACAATGAAGAAAAGAACTGTCATCGCGTTGGTAGCCCTGATTGTCTGCGCATGCGCGCTTCTGACCGGCTGCCAGAGTTCCAAGGCTCCGAGGGTCGAATATGTCATCCTTGGTCTTGAGCTCAAGAACAATACGGGAAAGGCCATTACCGAGTGCTATATCTACGATGCCGGTTCCGACGAGTTGTACGGCAACTTGGTCGACTTCATCGATGGGGCCGGTGGAATGTGGTTGAGCGGAAAGAACGCACCCAGCCCGAAAGGCTTCGTCATCAGGCCGGCTTCTGACATCTACAAGGTGAAGGTCGTGTATCTGGACGGCACACAGATGGTTGTTTCCGGCCTCGATCTCCTTCTCCCGGATGCGGAAGGCCAACTTCCGAACGAGATCGCCCTCATAGACGATGCCATGGGTGTCAGGGCCAAGTTCAACGAGGATCCCGAGGTCCAGTTGGCAATCGATGATGCCATCTTCATGGGTGCCACGATGGACGGATGGTATCCGCCGAAGAAATGAGCGTTCTTTAGGTTATAATAAAAGGGGTTTCCGCTTGGATCAGTTCTGATCGTTTGGAAACCCCTTGCTGTTTATTACAGGTTTAATTCTATCGGTTCCGGTTTTAGGCATCCGGGTCTTCGGTATCCGGGTCTTCGGCATCCGGGTCGTATTTCAGGATGTCCCCCGGCGTGCAGTCCAGTGCCTTGCAGATTCCGGCCAGGGTGGAGAATCGCATGGCGTTCACCTTGTTGTTCTTGATCTTGGACATGTTAACGTTGGTGATTCCGACCTTGTCTGCAAGTGTGTTGAGCGACATGTGGTTCTTGGCCATCATCACATCAAGTTCCAGCATTATCCTTCCCATATTTCCTCCTCAGACAAGTCCGTCGACATCTTCCTGAAGCTGTGCTCCGTATGCGAAGTACTGGGAGAGGCACAGGACCACAAGACCCATGACCACGCTTGAGAAGTTGACGCTGATCTCACACATCTCCGGTGGGATGATGATGCGGAGGACAAGGCTGACTATGAGCTCGAACACGGGGATGACGATGCAGAAGATTCCGATTTCCCTGACCATTCTGACAATCTCGGGCTGGAACGGGGATGCACCCTTGGAGTACTTTGTCTTGCCGTCGGCGGTTCTGAATATCAGGTTGATGTTTCTGAAGATCATGGCATGGAGGCCGCAGGTCACGATGCCCGCGATGCAGAGGGTTGTTAGTGCCACCAGCGCATAGGGGCCAACTGCCCGAAGGTCTATCTCAAGTCCATGGACATTGACTCTGGGTGTTTCCTCGACGAACCTGCTGATCAATGCCGTGATGTCCTGTCCGAAGATCACTGAGGCTATCAATCCTACAAAAAGGAAGCCGCAACCAATCCAGAAGAAGATTGCGATTATCTTTGACAGTACGGTGACGAATTTGTTGAGTTTATTCATTTTATGCTCCTTTGTGCTGTTGTTGCGATGTTTCTTTATCGTTTATCGATAATCCTGTTTTAAACCTTGAGTAATTGTTTGTCAACTACTTTTTATCGAAAAATGATAAAAAATAATCTTTTGTCGTTTAATTTGGTTTTTTTATTGGTTGATTTCGTCGGCCAGTGCGGATCCGAGAACAAGCACCACTCCGACCGCAGCAAGCGGGCTCATGGCTTCCTTTAAAATGATTGCAGACAGGATGATGGCAACCACGGGGTCTATGTAGCTCATCAGTGCCGAGCTCTGGGCAGATAGGTGCTCGATGCTTCCGAAGTACAGATCATAGGCCAGGGCCGTGTTCACTAGGCAGGCGACAAGAAGCAGGAAGACGGGCTGAGGGGCAATGGCTATGGCAGTGATGTCGTCCGTCAAAAGCCAGTATGGAAGAACGGCCAGGGCGGCAGGTCCCATTTGGAAAATGGTCCTGTCCATGCCGTTGACTCCCTCTATCTTCTTGTTGATGTTCACAACGCATGCATAAAGCAGTGCGGCTCCAAGACCGAACAGGACTCCCTTCAGGTGGTCGGGAGATTCCGAACCCTGTGTTGTAAAGACTCCTGAGACCAGGACAACGCCTACAAGGGCAAGGATTATGCAGATTGCTTTTCTTGCCGTGATCTTCTCGTGCAGGGTGAATGGTGAGGAGATCATTATGAAGACGGGTGCCATGTAGTAGCAGACTGTGGCAATCGAGACTGTGGTGAACCTGAAAGCCTCGAACAGCAGCACCCAGTTGAAGCCGATCATTGCTCCTGAGACCACAAGCTTTGCCATGTTGGTCTTGAGGGCCTTTCTGTCGAAGGGCTTTCTTCGGATGAAATGGATCAGAAGCAGGACCAGCGATGCAATGAAACCTCTGAAGAAGGCAATCATCGCAGATGAATAGGGAATAGACCTTCTTACAAGGCCTATGGTTCCGAAAATGACCATGGAGGCTATCATCTCCAGTCTGGCTTTTCCCCGTTCCTTACCCATATTGGTAATAATGGTGAAAACGGTCGGCTTGGGCAACAGATGTTGGTTGGAACTTGGTTGTAAATTGTTTGTAGCTGTTGACAAGGGAAATTAAATTGCGTACAATCTAATTGTAAACAATGTAAACCAAATCATCCGGCTGACAGTCGGAAAGGGGAGAAACATGGGAATCTACGATTACAAAGTAACAGCGGCAGACGGAACTGAGGTCAGCCTCAGCGATTACCAGGGAAAGGTCATTCTGATTGTCAACACGGCAACAGGCTGCGGATTCACACCGCACTATGAACCGATCGAGAAGATGTACGAGGACTTCCACGACCAGGGATTCGAGGTCATCGATGTTCCCTGCAATCAGTTCGCAGGACAGACTCCGGGAACAGACGAGGAGATCCACGAGTTCTGCACACTCAAGTACAAGACTCAGTTCCCCCAGATGAAGAAGAGCAATGTCAACGGACCGGATGCAATTCCTCTTTTCACATATCTCAAGTCCCAGAAGGGCTTCGAGGGATTCGGAAAGGGCGCAAAGGCTCTTGCAATGTCCCTCCTTCTCAAGAAAATCGACAAGGACTACAAGAACAATCCCGACATCAAGTGGAACTTCACGAAGTTCGTCGTCAACCGCAAGGGTGAGGTTGTTGCCAGATTCGAGCCTACTGCAGACATGGACGATGTCCGCGACTGCGTCGAGAAACTCGTCAAGGAAAACTGAGGCACGATATGACGGACTACCCCCAGCTGAGGCTTGAGAACCAGATCTGTTTTCCT
>CADBOI010000135.1 GCA_902796335.1 uncultured Spirochaetales bacterium | reverse complement strand
TTGTTCATTATAAGTATATCAGACAAAGTCGCAAGTGTTCTGTTTTTCTCATTGTCTTTCTGCATGGAACATCCGTCCAGGGATACGGTGACGCCGTACTCCTTGGCTATCTTTGCAGCATTGAGGGCATTCTCGTAGTGAGTGCCGTCAAGATGGACAATGTCGCAGTTCCTTATGACCTGTCTGAGCCTTTCGTCCCAGACAATCGGCGGATTGTAGTCGCGCTGCGGAAACTTTGTCCTGGAACCGGTTTCCGGGTTGACCATCACTATGGACTCAAGGCCCCAGCAGTCATCCCTGCGTACCAGATAGTCGGTGCAGACCCCGTCCTGCTGAAACAGCCTGACACATTCATCGGAGAGCATATCGTTTCCGAGCGTCCCTATGAAGGCACATCTGGAGCCCAGCCTGGAGGCGGCCACGATGGCCGTGGCGGAGGCTCCCCCGCCCTGGGTGATCCGGGTTGTGATGTGAGTCGAGCTGTTCTCTACAGGGAAGTCCTCAACGTTGCAGATGACATCCACGCAGTTGTATCCGACCCCGACAATCTGAAACCGTTCCAATTCAAATCCCTATCTTCTGCAGAGCTCCATTGCCTTTGCGGCAATGTTCTCCTTTGTTATTCCGTATGCCTCAAGAAGCTCACCTGTGGCACCTGACTGACCGAAGCGGTCCTCTATCGCCACATGCGAGATCCTGATTCCGTCCTCTTCCACCAGAGAGCTTGCGACGGCCTCCGTCAGGCCGCAGACCATGTTGGATTCCTCGCAGACAAGAACGCGTCCACCGGCCTTTCTGACTGCGGCCACAACTCCGTCCCTGTCAAACGGCTTGATGGTATGAATGTTCACCAACGATGCCTTAATTCCGTTCTCTTTGAGAATTTCCAAAGCCTGATGTGCAAGACAGGTCATCATTCCTGAAGCGATGATGCACAGGTCCTTTCCTTCAGACAGAACCTGGACCTTGCCGAACTCAAGCTTGTCGTCAAGGCTTGTGATGTTCTCC
The DNA here is from genome assembly GCA_902796335.1 of uncultured Spirochaetales bacterium. Classification (GTDB taxonomy): domain Bacteria; phylum Spirochaetota; class Spirochaetia; order Sphaerochaetales; family Sphaerochaetaceae; genus UBA9732. The sequence goes on along the minus strand of CADBOI010000135.1, from coordinate 1,729 downwards.
ATCGGCTCTCTCGATGTCCTGACATACACAGGTCCCTTGATCTCGTAGGCCAGTTTTGCAATAAGTCTTGCCTGATTGGAGTCACATGGCTGAAGCACCGTCATGTTGGGCAGAGACCTCATGATCCCTATGTCCTCGACGCACTGGTGGCTTCCGCCGTCACCGGCTGCCGTGATTCCGCCGTGGCTTCCGACGATCTTGACGTTCAGACGTGAGTAGCAGACACCGTTTCTGATGATTTCGAAAGCGCGGCCCGCAACAAAGACGGCCATCGAGGCGCAGAACGGAACAAGTCCGACCTTGCTCAGTCCGGCGGAGATTCCGACCATGTTCTGCTCGGCGATTCCGACATCGATGTATCTTTCCGGGAAAGCCTTCTGGAATGCGACGGACCCTGTTGTCTTGGCAAGGTCGGCATCCAGGCAATAGATCTCGGGATGGTCCTTCGCAAGTTCGACCAATCCTTCATAGAAACCGAATCTGGTTGCTTCCTTATTTGCCATAGCTTGCCCCCAGTTCCCTGTATGCCTCGGCGATCTCGTCCCCTGCGGGAAGTGCGCCGTGCCACTTGACTCCGTTCTCCATGAAGGAAACGCCCATACCCTTGATCGTGTTGGCCACTATGCAGTGCGGCTTTCCCTCATACTTTTTGTCCAGAGCACCGAAAATCTGCTCAAAGTCGTGTCCGTCAATCGAATCGACTGCGAAATTGAAGCTTCTCAGCTTGTCCTCGATGCTGTCCAGCGGATTCGTCACCTCCGTAGGTGCGCTGAGCTGGAGCCTGTTCCTGTCTATGATGACGGTCAGGTTGTCCAGCTTGAATGCATTGGCAGCCATGAAGGCTTCCCAGCAGATTCCTTCCTGAAGCTCTCCGTCTCCGGTGATCACATAGACATGGCCCGGGCGGCCCTGCTTCTTAAGTCCAAGTGCCATTCCCGTTGCAATGCTCAGTCCCTGGCCCAGAGATCCGGTGCTGCAGTCCAGACCGGGACACTTGGTGCTGTCAGGATGCCCCTGGAACGGGCTTCCGTAACGCCTGAGGGTGTCCTTGGCCTCCTTGGGTGCGAACCCTATGTCCATGAGGACTGCATACAGGATGGGATTGGCATGGCCTTTGGAAAGGACGAACCTGTCACGGTCAGGGTCGGATGCACCCTTTCCGAGATTCATCTTGTCGTAATAAAGGGCAACAAGAAGCTCGGCAATCGAGAACGATCCTCCCACATGGCCCGATCCGGCCTTGAGAATCATGTCCAGAGTGTCGATTCTGAGCTGTCTTGCCTTGTTTTCAAGGAAATCAGGATCCCTCATCTTTGTCTCCGTAAATCAGGCTTTTCCGATGCTTCCGAACAGTTCCATCTTCTTGATGCACATTGCCTTGGTTGCCTCAAGGCCCGGTGCCAGGACAGCTCTGGGAGTGAAGCCCTTGCTCTCCTTGTCTCGGTTCTCCTCGAAGTACTTTCTGGTGGCCTCGGTGAATGCAATCTGGCACTCGGTGTTGACATTGATCTTTGCAACACCGTTTCTGATTGCTTCCCTGATCTGGTCGTCGGGGATCATCGAACCTCCGTGAAGGACCAGAGGAAGGTTTCCGATTTCTTTCTTGATGGCTGCGAGGACATCGAAATGGAGTCCTTCCCAGTCTGCAGGATACTTTCCGTGGATGTTTCCGATTCCGGCTGCAAGGAAATCGATTCCGAGATCCGCTATCATCTTGCACTGCTTCGGG
>CADBOI010000134.1 GCA_902796335.1 uncultured Spirochaetales bacterium | reverse complement strand
GTCTACGAGACAATCAAGAGAGCAAGAAAGCTTGTCGGAAAAGACGTCAAGATCGTCATGCACAGCCACGACACAGCCGGATGCTGCGTTGCACAGTACACCGCAGCCCTCGATGCAGGCGCAAACCAGATCGACCTCTCCATGCAGCCGGTTTCAGGCGGAACATGTCAGGTCGACATCATCACAATGTGGCACGCACTGCGCGGCACCGAGTACGATCTCGGAGTCGACATCCACGCCATCCAGAAGGCTGAGACTGTCTTCCAGGAGTGCATGAAGGACTACTTCCTGCCGCCTGAGGCAACAACCGTCAACCCGAACATTCCGTTCTTCCCTCTTCCGGGAGGAGCTCTCATAGCCAACACCCAGATGCTCAGGGACAACGGACTCATGGACAAGTATCCCGAGATCGTCGAGGCAATGGGCGAGACCGTTGCAAAGGGCGGATTCGGAACATCAGTCACACCTGTTTCACAGTTCTACTTCCAGCAGGCATTCAACAACGTCATCCACGGACCTTGGAAGAAGATCGCTGAGGGCTATGGAAAGATGGTTCTCGGTTACTTCGGAAAGACTCCCGTCGCTCCGGATCCGGAGGTCGTCAAGATCGCAGCCGAGCAGCTGAAGAAAGAGCCGACAACAAAGAAAGTCGTCGACATCAACGATGCAGACCCGACAAAGGGCCGCGAGGCATCCATCAAGATGCTCAAGGACAACAACATCGAGGTCAATGACGAGAACATCTTCATCGCAGCATCCTGCAAGGAGAAGGGAATCCTCTTCCTCACCGGAAAGTCAAAGGTCAACGGTGTCAGAAAGTCCGATCCTGCAGAGGAAGCAGCAAAGAAGGCCGGCGAGTACACAGTCACAGTCAACGGCAAGGCATACGGCGTCAAGCTCGGAAAGACAAGCGCAACTGTCAACGGCGTCGACTATCCTCTCGCAGTCAAGAGCGGAATCGACCAGGCAGCCATCGCCGCAGCACCTGTTGCACAGGCTTCAGCTCCTGCAGCAGTCACAGGTTCACAGGATGTCCCGGCTCCGATGCCCGGAATCGTTCTGAGAATCGAGTGCAAGGAAGGCCAGGCAGTCAAGAAGAACCAGCTGATCATGGTCATGGAAGCCATGAAGATGGAGAACGAGATCTACGCTCCTTGCGATGGTGTGATCGGAAAGATCGCTGTCACACAGGGCCAGCAGGTTTCAGCAGGTGATGTCCTTGTTTCAATGGGAACCACAGCAGCCGCTCCTGCCGCTCCTGCAGCAGCACCTGCAGCACAGGCAGCTCCGGCTCCGGCAGCATCCGGCGCAGGTCAGGTTGTCGCAGCTCCCATGCCGGGTCTGATCCTCAGAATCGAGGCAAAGGCCGGTCAGGCAGTCAAGAAGAACCAGCTCGTCCTGGTCATGGAAGCCATGAAGATGGAGAACGAGATCTATGCTCCATGTGACGGAACAATCGCTTCGATCGCTGTCTCACAGGGACAGCAGGTTGCAGCAGGCGACACTCTGCTGACAATCGCCTGAGGAGAAAGAGATGGGACAGTCACTTCTTAACCTTTGGCAGTCCACGGGTCTTTACGGATTCCTTGGTCTCGGCGGAGCCGATCTCGGCTTCGGTTGGGGCAACTTCGTAATGATCCTTGTTGGATTCCTGCTTTTCTATCTCGCAATCAAGAAAGGCTTCGAGCCCCTTCTTCTGGTTCCAATCGGAATGGGTTGCGTCCTTTCGAACATCCCGTTCGCATACATCGCTTCGATGGACCCGGCACTTGCTGCCGGTGCCCAAGGAGCAACGGGCTTCATCAAGATCCTGTTTGACGCAGGTATCCAGAGCGGTCTCTTCCCGGTTCTGATCTTCATGGGTGTCGGTGCAATGACAGACTTCGGTCCCCTCATTGCAAACCCCAAGACACTGCTTCTCGGAGCAGCCGCACAGTTCGGAATCTTCGCAGCCCTGCTCGGTGCCCTGCTTCTGTCGTTCATCCCGGGAATCAACTTCGACCTGCACAGCGCAGCATCGATCGGAATCATCGGAGGTGCCGACGGACCTACAGCCATCTATGTCACGACACGTCTCGCTCCGGAGATCCTCGGACCGATCGCCGTCGCAGCATATTCCTACATGGCCCTGGTTCCTGTCATCCAGCCGCCTATCATGAAGGCCCTGACCACTCCTGAAGAGAGAAAGATCAGAATGCAGCAGCTCAGACCGGTTTCAAAGACCGAGAAGATCATCTTCCCGATCTCGGTTCTCATGGTCTGTACCCTGCTCCTTCCCAGCGCAACACCGCTCATCGGTGCTCTGATGTTCGGAAACCTGATCAAGGAATGCGGCGTCACCGGCAGACTTGCCGACACAGCTTCCAACGCTCTGATGAACACAGTCACCATCTTCCTCGGTCTGTCAGTCGGATCCAAGATGGAGGCCAGCCACTTCCTGACACTCAACACACTGGGAATCCTGCTTCTCGGAGCAGTCGCATTCTCACTGGGAACAGCAATGGGAGTCCTCATCGCAAAGCTGATGAACAAGCTGGACAAGAAGCATCCTGTGAACCCGCTCATCGGATCGGCAGGAGTTTCCGCTGTACCTATGGCTGCCCGTGTAGCCAGCAAGGTCGGCCAGGAAGCGGATCCCCAGAACTTCCTTCTCATGCACGCCATGGGACCGAACGTATCAGGTGTCATCGGTTCTGCAGTTGCAGCCGGTGTCCTGATGGCAAGTGTTCCGAACATGGAGCCTGTGAGAATTCTTCTGGGTCTCTGATTCCAGACAGCTTCAACAGACAAAGGGGATTGCAGAACGCAATCCCCTCTTTTTTTCTATCAATTCATTATTTCCTGATTTCCGCTTCCGCATCCAGGCGTGCCTTCTCGAACACGCTTTCGTAGCACATCTTGTCTTCCGCAAGAATCCCTTCCCACGTACCCTTCTTGGCCATGGCCACTATCAGGTGCTTGTCCAGGATCCTCGATGCCGGCACATTGGCTTTTCTTGCAAGGCCGTCGCGTGCCAGGAAGAAATGCTTTATATAGATTCTCTCCTCCGCATTCAGAAGCTTGCAGTTGCAGATCTTCTCCCATCCCGGGCGCTCAGGCCTCTTCTGGACGGCACAGGTCTTCATCTCATGGGCGACCTTTCCCTGCTGGCTCTTTGTAAGCGTGGATTCCATCTCCTTGACAAGGGAATCCTTCAGGTCGAACAGATACTGAACATCGGACAGTGCATACTCGATCTGCTGTTCGGGAATCGGGCGCTTCATCCAGTTTGCCGTCTGGTATTTCTTCTTCTTGGAGCCATCCTCCGTCTTTATTCCCAGATTCCTTTCTATCAGAGCCGTCAGGTTGCCGTTGAATCCCAGTTCAATCGCTATGACCCTCACATCGAAGATGTTCTTCAGCTGGATGTCCAGAGCCTTTCTGGCAAGGGCGGCATCGCTCTGGCAAGCGAACATGACCTTCTCCAACGGACCCTCCAGAAGAGCCTTCATGGCGGAAATGCCCGCCTCAGACTTTGCCAGTTCGATGGCATCTACTATGTAATAGTGTTTTTTGTCGTAAAGCTGGATGGTGCACACATGCTCGCCATAGCAGTGGAGGTTGGACTCCTCCTCGAAATCCATGGCAACACTTGTAATCCCGAGCGCTGTCCACGTGGAAAGAAGAGTCGAAAGTTCCTCTGGTCTGGAAAGAAATGTGAATTCCATCGCCTTGTTCAGATCCTGATCTCCAGAGTCTTGTTCTGGACAAGCTGGCGGAGTTTGACCCCGGCCTGCTCCAGCATAATGGTCGAAGCCTTCACGCTGTCCGAATCAGGATACTTGTTGTCCCTGTAGACGACTTCGGTGATTCCGCTCTGGATTATGGCCTTGGCGCATTCGTTGCAGGGGAACATGACTACATAGAGGGTGCAGCCGCGCAGATCGCGTGAGATGCTGTTCAGAATGGCGTTGAGCTCGGCGTGGCAGACGAACGGGTACTTGGTCTGCAAAGGATTGCCTTCCCTTCCCCATGGCAGCTCATCATCGCTGCAGCCCTTGGGGAATCCGTTGTATCCGGTTCCGACAATCTTGAGGTCCTGGTTGACAATGCAGGCTCCCACCTGCGTGTTGGGGTCCTTGCTTCTCATTGCGGAAAGCATGGCGACGCTCATGAAATATTCGTCCCAGCTGATGTAGTCAGTTCTCTTGCCCATCTGAAGCTCCTGCTTTTGACGTTACACGCTACAGTATAACGGAATATGTTTATATTGCAACTAAGCTTGTAGATTATTTGCCGTTGTGTTAGTTTAAAAGGCAGAGGTTCATAATGAAGATCCAGAAGGCAGCCGAAGACTATCTCGAAACCATGCTGATGCTCAAGGAAAAGAACGGCTACATCCGTTCCGTGGACATTGCCCAGCACATGGGAGTCACAAAACCCAGCGTTACGTACACAACCAAAAGGCTCCGTGAGAACGGATACATCACCATGGAACCTGACGGACTGATCAACCTCACGGACTCAGGATTCGAGATTGCCAACAGGATCTACACACGGCACAAGGTTCTCTCCCGGTTCTTCATAAAGCTCGGCGTGCCCGAGAACATTGCCCGCGAGGATGCTTGCAAGGTCGAGCATGACCTGAGCCCCGAGACCTTCGAAGCCATCAGCAGGCTTTCAGATGAACAGAACAAGTGAACTTGCCCTTCCGGCCGGATCCCTCCAGTGTGCCCTCTACGCCTTCAAAGGCGGAGCCGATGCCGTCTATTTCGGCCTCAAGAGCTTCTCTGCCAGAAAAGGAGCCGTCAACTTCTCTTTCGAGGACGTGAGGAAACTCAAGGCACTTTGTTCGGACGGCGGACAATATGAGGGAAAGAAATTCTATGTCACCCTCAACACTCTGGCCTCAGATGTCCAGCTTAAGGAAGTGATCCTCCTGCTCAGGCAGCTGGATTACCTCAGACCGGACGGCCTGATTGTCCAGGACCTGGGCATTGCAAAAATCATCAGAGAACACTTTCCGAACCTTGCCCTGCACGGCTCCACGCAGCTTGCCGTTCACACAATCGATGGCGTGAAAGAGCTGCAAAGGCTCGGTTTTTCACGTGTTGTCCTCTCAAGGGAACTATCGTTCGATGAAATCAAGGCAATCCGCGAGGCCTGTCCTGACATAGAGCTGAAGGTGTTCATCCATGGAGCCCTTTGCTACGGATTCTCCGGCCTGTGCATGGCAAGCCAGTTCATCACAGGAGACCGCGAGCGCAGCGCCAACCGCGGCGGATGCTCACAGATCTGCAGGACCTGGTTCAGATGCAGGGAAACCGGAAAGGACAGCTGGCTTTTCAGCATGAAGGACCTCTGCCTCGGAGAGAAAATCAAACGCTATTCTGAAATCGGGATCGAATCCCTGAAGGTCGAAGGCCGCATGAAAGGCCCCGACTATGCATACTGGTGCGCCAGATACTACAGACTTCTTCTGGACGGAAAGACGGAAAAGGACGAAGAGGTCCGTTGGGCGAAGGATGCCATGCAGGTCTCGTTCTCAAGAGAAACCACAGAGTATTTCTTTGACACAGGGTCAAACGGATGCATCGGAAGCCCCAACATGGTATGCAGCTCCGACCCCGGACACAGGGGAATCCAGGTGGGCACAATCGACAGGGTCCTCAACGGCAAGGCCGTGGTTCGGTTCACAAAGCCCGTTGCCATCAGAGACGGCCTGAAGGTCGTGAGCGGCGGCGCAACAAGAATCAGTGAGAGCGCCGGCTTCAGCCTCTCTTATATAGAAGGCGGAAAGTCCTTCATCTCAGAAGGCGAGACGGCCACAATCAACTTCCCTTCGGACAAGTTCGAGAGAAAACCGGGCTTCGGCACACCTGTCTGGTGTGTCTCCAGACACAACCTGAACCTCAGTGCCTTGAACGAGAACCTTCCTCTTTACAAGAAACCCCTGGACATCGATGTCACCGTCAGTGTGGATGGATTCTCAATAAACGGTGTCCTCACAACTCTTGAGATACAGCAGGCCAAAGGCGATGTGGATCTGAATGCCGTATTCACAAAGGCCCTCAGCGCATCCGACAGAAGCTGCTTCACCCTGGGAAAGCTCGGCATCACGAACAACTGCCCCTTCCCCAACCCGTTCATTCCTCTGTCCGTGCTCAAGCAGGCCAGAAGGGACTTCTACGAACGGCAGGACCGCATGTTCGAGGATTCTCTGGAAAAGCCTGTTGACATCACCGTCTCAGCAGCCGGTTCCAGACGATGCGAGCTTCTGCCTCCGCGCCAGAGACTTGGGCTCTGGGACATCACAACCGATTTCTGCGGAACAAAGTTCCTCCCGCTTTCGCCTGTGATGTTCAACGAAGACGAATACCTTGTAAAGGTCGAGGAGAAGCTGGAAAAGGATCCGGACATCATTGTGGGTCTGAACAACATCGCACAGGTCCTCTGGGCACGCAGATGGCTTCAGAAACATGACACCAGATTCTTTGCCGATGTTTTCCTTTACACGGAGAACAGCAGCGCCTTCGAAAGCCTGAAAGCCGAGGTTCCCACACTGATTGGCTCATATGAGCTGGATGACGACACTCCGTTCAACTACACGGGAAGCGACTACACTCCTCCGATCTTCATCAGCCGCGTGTGCCTCAGGCACAACGGCCTCGGCATGGACTGCAAAGGCTGCACCAGAAACAACACATTCCACCTCGAGCAGAACGGACACCAGTACAAGGCCATCTGCAGAAACTGCACCACAGTGGTTACGGCGGTTAAGAATTAAATCGGATGATCATGCTTCTTCGGGAAAACAGTGCATGTGGGTGCCATCGATGACACGGAAGCCTTCGGCACGGCCTTTGAAGCTGCGAAGTCCGAAGAAAAACGCCCTGAGCTTCAGATACTTGGTAATCGAAGCTATCATAGGACAGCCGGGCGGGAACTGGCTGACATGGACATTGAAGATTGCATCAAGCTGCTTTTTCAGATGTCCCGTAGTCTTTACAAATCTGTTCGGCCTGGCGGTCATATAGAGGGCAATTGCCTGCACTTCCGCGCTTTTGGCTCCGAAACGGGCCATTATCTCCCTGTTCGATGCAAAGTTGGCCACAATCTTTGACTCGCGACCGACGTTCAGATGGTCAATATGGCACTCGTTTGGGACATCCGGATCCACAGAGAAGATGATATCCGGTCTGAAATCTCCAACCTGCAATGCAATGGCGGTCCTGAGGTCCTCGACATTGTAGAATCCTCCGTCCGACAGGCCCAGAAAGCGGACATCATCTACTCCAAGACGCCTCGCACTCTCAATGGCCTCGGCCTTGCGTGTGGGGATGAGCTGCTCCGGCGTGGTTCCCTCGGGTGCGAAGTCTACTCCATAGCGGCCGTCGAGACATATCAGGAAGGCGATTTCCTTGCCCATGGCGGCGAGTTTCGAGACAGTGGCACCGCATCCGATCTCGATGTCGTCCGGATGCGGACCGATGAACAGATATCTGGAAAAGCTTTCCAGGTCAGGGAGAGGTGCCGCCTTCTTGAGAATCAGCGTCAGAAGACTCATTCGTTCACAAGACTCCTTCTGCACTCGAGCTCCTGGCAGATTCTCTCGTATTCGGGCTCATCCAGCTTGTACTTTGCCCTGTAGAGGAAGAATGCGGCGAGCATGAATGCGAGCGGAACCAGAGTCATCGCGAGCAGCAGACCTGTGGACTGGGACTTCTGGACGTTGGAAAGGAGGTTTCCGATGGCCTGTTCCTTGTTGAACGTTGCGTCCATGGCTGCGGTGTTCTCGGCTGCCGATATTCCGTTTGTGATGCCGGTGACCTTGAAGATCAGGTATGTTGCGCTGGTGAGTGCGACACAAAGTGCGCTTCCCAGCTTGGTCAGGAACGGTCTGAGGGATGAGATGATGGCTTCGGCACGCTTTCCGTGCTTGTACTCGTTGTACTCGACAGTGTTGATGATGGAGATCATCATGACAAGATAGAATCCGTACTGTCCGAAGTTGGCCAACATGTATCCGACCGTCATGACGTAGAACTTGAGCATCATTCCGCCAGGCATGAACAGGCCGGCAAGGAGCATGGTCATATAGCCGACAATGGCAACGTTCTGGAGGATTCCAAGAAGTCTCTTTCTCTGGAATTTCCTGGAGATGGCAGGATAGAAGATCATCAGGAATGCTGTTACCGACATTCCCAGCATGGTGAACAGAGAGTACAGACCTCCGGCATAACCGAACTCGAAGTAGATGTAGAACGATCCGATTCCTCCTACTACAAGGCCGTTTCCTATCTGGTGGAGCAGGAAAATGAGTGCAATCCACATCAGCTGGTCGTTTCCGGTTATGGTCTTTGCAATCATCTTCAGGCTGATCCTTGGTGCAGGCTTGGCCATATCGCTGCGGTTTTCCTTGACTCCGAATAGCGTGAACATGGCAAACAGAGGAGAAAGGATACAGATGATTATTGCCACAAGACCGTAGGCTGTGACTGCGTTTCCTCCGATGGCCATGCTTCCTGTGGTGAGCATGGGAATCAGGACGGAGGCAAGCGTGCTTCCGATTCCAGCAAACAATGTGGCACGGGAAGTGAACTGGTTTCTTGTGTCGGCGTTGGACGACAGAGCCGGAATCATTCCCCAGTAGGAGATGTCGTTCATCGTGTATGTGATGCTGTAAAGGAAATAGATCACACCGAAATAGATGACGAAGCTCCATCCGTTGATTCCGTTGTTGTTGAACGCGGCTATGACAACAAGGCTTGAGGTGATGCCTCCGATCAGAAGCCATGGCTTGAATTTGCCCCACTTCGTTCTCGTTTTCTCGATGATGTTTCCCATGATCGGGTCATTCAGGGCATCGAACACTCTTGCGGCGACCATGATAGCGGTGATTGCGGCAAGCTGAGCATCCGTCAGGTTCTTTGTTATCAGAACGAATGTAAGAAGAAAGTTCGCGAACAGGGCATAGACCATGTCCCTTCCGACTGTTCCCAGCGGGTACATGATGAGATTCTTTCTCACCCTCTTGGTATGAGCCATACAGCCTCCGAAGTTTAGTTAATGTCTTCTGTGGAAGTATACAATATGTGTTTTGGGTTATCCACTTTTTTCGGGGCAGGTCATTATTGACAATCAAGCTCCATGTTTATAATATAACACCTGTTATTTTATGTCGAGAACAGCAACCATTTCAAAGAAAAGCATCATTGACGCTGCAATAGAGATTCTCAGGGAAAATGGAGCCGAGGCTGTGAATGCCCGCTCCATCGCCGCCAGGCTCGGCTGCTCCACACAACCGATTTTCTCGAATTTCCGCAACATGGACGATGTCATGGACGAGGTGCTAAAGGCAACTCTGGACATCTACAATTCCTTTGTATCGGATTCGATAGAAACAGGAACAAACGAGCCTAGATACAAGGCCAACGGCAGGGCCTACATAAAGTTCGCCATTGAGGAGAAAAACCTCTTCAGGCTTCTGTTCATGCGCGACAGGTCCAACGACCCGGATCCCATTGAGGAAAGCACCTTCTACGAGGTTCTTCCGCTTATCATGAAAGCAACAGGACTGGACAGAAAGCAGGCTGCCGATTTCCACTTTGCAATGTGGGCGGTGGTCCACGGCATAGCGGTCATGGCTGCCACCTCCTACTGCAAACTTGACATGGAAATAGTCTCAAACACCCTGACGGATGTGTATCAGGGTCTGCTTCATAGATTCAGAAACAAAGAAGGTTCAGATGAACAACGCAATTGAAATCAGGAAACTCACAAAGGACTACAAAGACATCAGGGCTGTGGACAACCTTGAGCTGGAAATCCGCGAAGGCGAGCTCTTCTCACTCCTGGGAGTGAACGGCGCAGGTAAGACAACCACAATCAAAATGCTCTGCTGCATCACACAGCCCACATCCGGCGATGCTTTGCTGGAAGGTAAAAGCATAGCCTCAAATGCAGAGGATGTCAAAAAAATCATAGCGGTATCTCCTCAAGAGACCGCCGTTGCAAAGAATCTCTCGGTCAGGGAAAACCTCGAGTTGATCTGCGGCGTGCACGGTTTCGACAAGGCAACATCACATAGAAAAGCCTCGCAAGCCATCGAAAGATTCAACCTCGGACAGGTGGCCGAAAAGAAGTCGTCCAAACTATCCGGCGGATGGCAGAGACGGCTCAGCATAGCCATGGCACTCATCACAGAGCCGAGTATCCTTTTTCTGGACGAGCCGACGCTCGGCCTAGATGTAATTGCAAGAAGTGAGCTCTGGGACATAATCCGAAGCCTTAAGGGAAAAATAACAATTATCCTGACCACTCACTACATGGAGGAGGCGGAGGAGCTTTCGGACAGAATTGGCGTGATGCGCGACGGTCACCTTCTTGCTGTCGGAACGGCAGAAGAGTTCAAGGAGAAGACTGGCGAAGACAAGTTCGAGAATGCCTTCATCAAGATTGTCAAAGGAGGTGCAGTATGAGACGCATGACTGCCTTTGCGAACAGAATCCTAAAGGAGATTCTCAGAGATCAGCTTACGGTATTCTTCGGACTTGGGTTTCCCCTTGTCGTGCTTCTTCTGCTTTCCCTGATCCAGGCGAACATTCCTGTGGAAATGTTCGAGATCCATCATCTTACCCCTGGAATCACAGTTTTCGGACTTTCCTTCATGACGTTGTTCTCTGCCCAGATGATCTCCCATGACAGAGGAAGCGCTCTTCTGACAAGACTGTACACCACTCCGCTCAGGGCACATGAGTTCATTTTGGGATACACTCTCCCTATATTGCCGCTTTGCATCGCACAGAGCATCATCTGCTATGCTGTTGCCATGGTTCTCGGGCTTCGGTTCAACATCAACGTAGTCTGGGCAATTCTGATGAACATTGTCCCTTCCCTGTTCTATGTTGCACTGGGGCTTCTCTGCGGAAGCGCAATGAACGACAAGCAGGTCGGAGGAATCTGCGGAGCCCTTCTGACAAACCTCTCCGCATGGCTTTCAGGAATCTGGTTCGATGTGAACATGCTTGGCAAGGTAGTGACTGCTTTTGCGAATGCCCTGCCGTTCGTCCATGCCGTGGAGCTTGAGAGAGCCATGGTAATCGGAAACTTCAGAGCCGCCCTTCCCCATCTTTGGTGGGTTCTGGGATATGCAGTGGTGACCAAGGTAGTTGCAGTGTGGGTGTTCCTCAGACAGATGAAGCGCCAGTAACGTCACCGTTGTCACCGACGTCACCGTTGTCACCGACGTCACCGACGTCACCAATCGTCACCGATATAAAGAAAGGGACTGTCGCAGAATTAAAACTGCACAGTCCCATTTTTAATTAAAGACAAGATGAAGAGCCCTGACTTTTGAATTAGCGGGCTCTTTTCTTGTTTTAAG
>CADBOI010000133.1 GCA_902796335.1 uncultured Spirochaetales bacterium | reverse complement strand
GCAAACCAGAAGTACACCACAGATGCCTTCTCCGCATCTGTTCTGAAGAGCATCCTCACAGATGCCGGAATTCCTTTCCAGGTCTTCTTCAACAATTCGGATGTCACCGGCGGAAGCACACTTGGAAACATCTCAACAAGTCAGTTCTCTATTCCCACCGTGGACATCGGTGCCGCCCAGCTGGCCATGCATTCTCCGTATGAGACAGCCGGAACGCAGGACACGTTGAACCTCACGGAAGGGATGAGGGCCTTCTACAAAGCCTAGCATGATGGAAAATAGGGAAACCACAGTCTCTTTGTGAAAAAAAAGGACCGTCGCAATCAAGCGACAGTCCTCGAAGGACATTGTCCTACCGATCTCAGAGATGGTAGAGAAGTCCGAGAGCTCCAGCCCAGCTGAATCCGGCCTTTGCATAGTCACCGGAAACACCGATTCCGACTCCACCAGCAAGTCTGATGTAAGCTGTGAAATCGCCGACGTCCTTCCATGTCCAGTCATAGGAAACGGAAGCTGTTGCGCGAGCTGCGACTGCCAGAGCCTTGAAGTTGGTGAAGATACCGGCCTGGAGACCGACGTTGACATCGAAGTCAGCCTTTCCGATCTGGAAATCTGTGACCTTGTACTGTCCGCCGACAACTGCATCAAGTGCCTGTCCGACAAATGCGAAACCGACTGTTGCATAGCCGTTCCACTTGTCATCAATCTTGTAGCTGAATGTGACTCCGGAAGGATTTCCAGCCTCAAGACCTACTGCTGCAACTCCCTTTGCTGCGACAGGGAGGATTGCCAGTGCTACGAGAGCGAGAACAATAAGAACTTTCTTCATACTCGAATTCTCCTATTACCCCGAAGGGCTAGCGTATTAATACGTTTAGAATATATCACGATTACTAACGCGTGCAAAGTATGCAAACAATGCGTTTTCCTATATTATTTGTGAGGGCAATCTTCGGTTGCCCGATCAGGAGAAAGCAGATGCAGAGCAATCAGTCGCGTCAATTGACATTCAGGGGAGCTCTTACCGGTATCCTCGGACTTGTAATCATCACCGTCAGCTCAATGTACGTCGCACTCAGAATGGGTGCCCTTCCATGGCCGACGGTTTTTGTCACCGTTCTTTCAATGTCGATCATCGGACGCTTCAAGGGAAGTACGCTTCAGGAAATCAACGTCACCCACACACTGATGAGTGCCGGTGCCATGGTCGCAGGCGGCCTGGCCTTCACGCTTCCTGGAATCTGGATCATCAATCCTACCCAGAAGGTTCCTTTCCTTCCCATCCTGATCATGGCTGTCTGCGGTGCCGTCCTGGGGACTCTCCTGTCCGCGATCTACCGCAAGAACCTGATTGTGGACCAGCAGCTCGACTATCCTATAGGAAAGGCTGCTTACAACACTCTGGTCACGGGTCTCAAGAAGGGCAAGGAGTCGGTCAAGTTGTTCGTCTCAATGGCGGCAAGTGCAGTGTTCACCTTTGTCAGGGACCTCTTCGGATGGATCCCGGCGGTTGTCACCATCTATCCCGGCAGCTCCTCGATCGCACCGATTTCCATGTGGATTAGCCCGATGGCAGTTGCAATCGGCGCGATGATCGGCAAGGTGTTCGCCCTGCTGTGGTTCGGAGGTGCGATCCTCGGATTCCTCGTCATTACTCCGATCGGAATCAAAACGGGGTTGTTTGCGGATCTCCTTGCCGCCGACCTGTTCAGACAGAATCTGGGAGTGGGGCTTCTGATCGGAACCGGTATCGCGGTCTTTGTCAAAGCTCTCATGAAGATTGTCAAAAAGAATTCCAAGGGCTCGAAGATCTCCGTTTCCAAGACCACAGTTGTCCCGGTGGTCTGCGTGCTGGCCTTTGCTGTCATCATGATGACCGTGGGCACTGAAATGAACATCCTCCAGGCCCTGCTGGCCGTCATCGGCGTATGCCTCACATGTCTTCTCAGCGGAATGATAACCGGAATGAGCGGAGTGAACCCCATGGAGGTTTTCGGAATGCTCGTCCTGCTTCTGGTCCAGGTGATCTGGAATCCGTCGCTTCTGGTGCTCTTCCTCACGGCGGGCCTGGTTACGGTTGCGTGCGGCCTTTCCGGTGACGTGATGAACGACCTCAAGAGCGGCCACATGCTGGGAACCGATCCCAAGCAGCAGATCCTCGCCGAGGGAATCGGTGGTGTGATCGGTGCGGCAATCTCCGTCTGCGTGCTGTTTGTCATGCACAGAAGTTTCGGCGGATTCGGTACGGAGGCTCTTCCGGCCCCTCAGGCCAGGGCCGTTGCCTCGATGGCCAGCGGACTCGGTTCATCGCCTGTCTTCTATATCGGAATGGCCATCGGACTGGTTCTGTTTTTGTTCAACATCCCGGCATCAGCTCTCGGACTCGGAATCTATCTTCCTTCCTACATCTCCATGATTGTCGGAGTGGGTTACATCATCTCCGCACTGATCAAGAAGATCACAAAGGCAAGTGACAGCACCATGAATCTGGTCTCGAGCGGTCTTCTCGGAGGCGAGGGCATCAGCGGTGTCATAATCGCCATAATAAGTATGTTCGCATGACAGACACTCCTTTCTCCCTTTTTGCCAAGACTCCTTCTCAGATAAGCGCGGCCCTGAACCTGGACAAGCCGTTCCAGGGAAAGCAGATCTACCAGTGGCTCGTCAAAGGCGCCGACTCCTTTGAAAGGATGACGAACCTTCCCAAGGCTCTTCGCGAAAAGCTGTCTGCCGAGCATCCGTGCCTTTTCTCCAGCACCGTGGAGACTTCCCAAAGCGATCCGGACGGGGCTGCAAAGCTTGCTCTGCGCCTTTATGACGGCAATGTGGTGGAATGTGTTCTTCTGACCGACAGGGAGGGGGAGCTTACGGCATGTCTTTCCAGCCAGGCCGGCTGCGCCATGGGATGCCGCTTCTGCAGGACCGGAACGCTTCATCTGAAGAGGAACCTGAACGACTTCGAGATTGTCGAGCAGTTCATCCATCTTCAGAACGCCGCACCCGGAAAGATCACACATGTGGTCTTCATGGGAATGGGAGAGCCGCTGGCCAATCTGGACAATGTCATCAGCGCAATAGGGTTTTTGCATGATCCGGAAGGTCTGAACCTCAGCCACAGGAGAATCACAATCTCCACATGCGGTCTTGTGCCCGGAATCAACGAGCTTGCCCGTCGTAAGGTTCCGGTCAAGCTGGCGGTTTCCCTTGTCACCGCAGACGACGGGAAGCGCTCCACCTTGATGCCGGTCAACAGGTCTTTCCCTCTTTCCCAGCTTCGCGAGGCTCTGGTCAGGTTCCAGAAAGTCAGCGGAAGGCGCTTCACATTCGAATACTGCATGATCCGCGACAACAACATATCCGATGAGGATGCCGAAAAGCTTGCCCGCTTCTGCCGCGGCCTTGAGGTTATTGTAAACCTGATTCCGTTCAACCCATGCCCCGAGCTTCCATTCGAGACTCCGACTGAATCAGAGATCAGGGCCTTCACCAATGCCCTGAAAAAGCGCGCAGTGGAGTACACCATCCGCATCAGCCGTGGAAGGACAATCCGCGGAGCCTGCGGTCAGCTTGCAGGAAAACTCGAGGAGAACAGACAGTAGTTTTTCTTCAGATCTCCGTCACCGGTATGGCGCTTACAAAGTCCATGTCTTTGTAGAACCTGCCCTCGAAACCTGTGTCGAAATTCATTATCCTCACATTGCCGTCAGCAGACTCGTCACTGCTCCAGTAATATGTCCATTCGACATCGGACAGCTCTGTGATTACAAGCTGTTCATAAAGAGCTTTGAGCTCATCGATGGTAGGAAGTCTGTATGATACTCCGGAATCCGAACTGATTGTCTTGATCTGGGCAATCACCTGGTCATAGGACGGGGTCTCGTATATTACATCACCGGTCTCAAGAAACACCTTTCCGCTCTGGAAGACCAGCCCGCCATGGGGGCCTTTCTGTCCGATTGTCCATGCCGGTGCATCGGGCTGTTGTTCCTGTGCCGGAGCCGGTGCAGGAGCGGGCTCCGGGTCTGGTACCGGTGTCGGCTCTGGTGCAGGTTCGGGGCTCGGAGTTTGCGTTGTCGTTTCCTGCGTTTCCACGACTGCCGGCTCCGTAGTCGGCTGGGTCTTCGATGTGGCGCAGGATGCAAGAAGCATCAGGACAGTAAGTATGGTTAACAAAGTGAATGCTGTTTTTCTCATGACCCGATTATAGCATGCTCTCGATTGTTGAAAGAACGTTTTCCATACTGCTGTCTTCTTTCACCGAGACCTTGATGCATCGTTCGCCCGAAAGGGTGAAGGAGTTGATGGCGAACATGGCTTCCTCGGGGACAAGATCCATCTTGTTCAGCAACACAAGACGCGGCTTCTCGAACGCTCCCAGATCCTCCAGAACGGACTTGGTCGTTTCCCAGCACATGAGAAAATCATCCCTTGATGCATCCAGGACAATCAGAAGCAGATCCGCCAGGACCGCCTCCTCCAAAGTGGAGCGGAACGCATCCACAAGCTCATGCGGAAGGTCACTGACAAAGCCTACTGTGTCCGTGAACAGGACAGTCTCACCTCCGGGCAGTCTGACTCTTCTGGTTGTGGGATCAAGCGTGGCGAACAGCTTGTTCTCCGAAAGCACGTTCGCATCCGAGATCCTGTTGAGCAATGTGGATTTCCCGCTGTTCGTGTAGCCTACAATTGCTACGTTCCTTACATTTCCGCTTGTTCTGTTGCGTCTCTGGACATCGCGGCTCTTTCCTATCTGGGCAATCTCCTTCTTCAGGCGTACGATCCTCTCCTGTGCCGTTCTCTTGTCCAGTTCCAGCTGCTTCTCTCCGGAGCCCTTGGCGCCTTTGACTCCTCCTCTCTGCTGGGAGAGGTCCGCCCATTTTCTCTTGAGCCTTGGAAGCGAATACTGAAGCTGGGCAAGCTCAACCTGAAGCCTTGCCTCCCTGGTGGTTGCCCTGTCTGCGAATATCTGCAGGATTATCTCCTGTCTGTCCACAACCGCAATGTCTAGGATTGTCTCTAGGTTCCTCTGGATCCTGGGGCTGATGCTGTTGTTGAAGACAATCAGGTTGCACTGGTTCTCGTCAGCGATGCAGGCAAGCCTCTGGACCTGGCCGCTTCCAATGTATGTGGCGCTGTTGAACGAGCGGATGTTGAAGAAATCCCAGGCTGCCGAGCGGATTCCCAGAGTCAGACACAGGGATTCAAGTTCATCCCTGTGTCGCTGGGCCGCCGTCCTGCTCGGAGCCTGGTCGGAAGTGACTACCAGAAGCGCAGTTACGCGCTTGAAGATGTCCTGAGGTTTCCTTATGTCCGCATGCTCCGAGAATGCCATGGCCTGATGATAGCACAAGCAGACAAAAGATGGTAATATTCAAGCGTCTGGAGATTCGAATGGGACTTAATTGCGGTATTGTAGGACTCCCGAACGTGGGGAAGTCCACCATTTTCTCAGCACTTACCAGTGCTCCGGCAGATGCTGCCAACTATCCTTTCTGTACAATCGAGCCGAACGTCGGGGTCGTGAACGTCCCTGACCCGAGACTCGACAAGATCGTCAGCCTGATTCCCCCTGCAAGGGTCATTCCCGCCGTCACGCAGTTCGTTGACATCGCAGGCCTTGTGGCAGGAGCCTCCAAGGGCGAAGGTCTTGGCAACAAGTTCCTGGCAAACATCCGCGAGGTGGGTGTGATCGCCCATGTCGTGCGCTGCTTCGATGACCCCGACATCATCCATGTCAACAACAGGATCGACCCCGCCGGCGACATCGAGACCATCGACATCGAGCTCTGCCTGGCAGACTTCGACACCGTTGACAAGAGATATCAGAAGGATTCCAAACTGGCCAAGGTGAACCATTCCAAGGACCTCCTTGCCGTACTTCCCCTGTATGAGCGCCTGATGAAGGGCCTCGAGCAGGGTCAGAGCGCCCGCTCAATCATCACAGATCCCGAGGAGAGGGCCCTGGTCTACGACCTCCATCTGATAACCATGAAGCCCGTGATCTATGTGTGCAACATCGACGAGGGCTCCATCGGCACCGAGAACGACTACGTCAAGGTCGTGAAGCAGATCGCCGAATCCCGCGGCTCCTCCGTCATCACCATCTGCGGCAAGACGGAGGCCGAAATCGCCGCCATGGACACCCCGGAGGAGAGAGCCGAGTTCCTGGCCGCCGTCGGACTCGAGGAGAGCGGCATGAACGCCCTCATCCGCGAAGCGTACTCGACCCTTGGCCTGAGAACCTTCTTCACGGCGGGCCCGGACGAGGACAGGGCATGGACCTTCAAGGCCGGAAGCAAGGCCCCACAGGCCGCCGGTGTCATCCACACCGATTTCGAGAAGGGCTTCATCAAGGCCGAGGTCTACAACTGCGAAGACCTCTTCAAGTACGGCAGCGAGGCCAAGGTGAAAGAGGCCGGCAAGCTCAGAATCGAAGGAAAGGACTACGTTGTCCAGGACGGCGACGTGATGTTCTTCAAATTCAACGTATAACAACTGATTATTGATTGGTTCATAGGGGGATTTTTGCCCTATGGTCTCAGTAAAAATTCCAAAAAATGGAAATATTTCTGAAAAACTAAGTAAAAATTCCAAAAAAAGGAAATTTTACCTATAAGCACAAGTAAAACTATCCCCAAAATTGAAAAAACCTTGAATCAATACTCAAGATAGAAGCGGATTGGGTCGTGCAGGAGCAGAAAGTCGATCAGAGGGAATGAGAACTCGACGGTTTTTGTGTTTCTGGTCTTTCCGTTGTGGCTGACAATTGCTTTTGGCGCAACGACCTGAATCTTCACCGACGATTTGGCTATGCTGTCGGGACACTGTTCGCCCAGGATGAAACTCACCATCTCCAGGTACTCTTCTTCTGTGAGGTCGTGGTTGTACAGCGGCCCGTAGACCTCGAAGTTCGGGTCTCCGAGGAAGGGGATGATTTTAGTCAGCTGCTCGAAGTTGTCCATGTTGATGTTGATCTCCACATGGGTGCGGCCGTCCTTTTCGGAGAGGGTGACGATCGACTGGTCGGACACGTCTTTTGAAAGGTCTATCAGAAGGCCCTTGAAATCTGAGAAAGTGAAGTCGCCCATGTAGGTGTTGTGGCCGGTCTCGATGAACCTGATGTTTCCGGTTGTCTTCGAGCTCTGGAGGTTTGTGACGAAATCCCGGACAGCGACATCTATGATGGGGTCGTTGTTGTCGGTTTCGCTCCAGTTTGAGAGGTCCTCGACCACGCCTACGAAGAAATCGTCGACGGAAAGGTCCACGTGGCTCTTGCCGTCCACCGGCTTGCCTGCGGACAGGCTGCTGTTCAGAGTGAGCTTTTCGGAGACGACGCAGGAACAGAGCAGGGCAAGTGAGGTTGCTAGAACGACAAGCAGGAAAGAACGCTTTATCATAGCTTCATGATAACGCATCGGACAAGTTTTGAACAATCTCAATTCATTATTCTTAATCTTTAGATTAAGGGCCAAAGCCGCGTGAAAAAGATGCCTTTTCATGGTTGACAACTGCCAGTTTCATTACTATATATTGTAGGGCGTCTGCCGACGACAACCGTCGGGACGTTTTTGTAGAGCCGGGTTTTCCGGCAAGGAGATCAATATGGCGGAAAAGAAAGTTATCATAGTCGAGTCCCCTACAAAGGCAAAGACCATCAGAGGAATTCTGGGGTCGGACTGCACCGTCGTGGCAAGCAACGGCCATATCAGGACTCTTCCGAAGAACGACCTCTGCATTGATGTGAAGAACGGCTACAAGCCGAAATACATAATCGACGAGACAAAAGAGAAGGCGATCTCGCAGATCAAGACCGAGATGAAGACAGCCGGTGAACTGATACTGGCAACTGATGAGGACCGCGAGGGAGAAAGCATCAGCTGGCACCTTGTTGAGGTTCTCAAGCCCAAGATGCCGTACAGACGCATGGTTTTCCATGAGATCACAAAGAAAGCAATCCTCGCCGCATTCGAGAACGGAAGGGATCTGGACATGAACCTTGTCCATGCCCAGGAGGCAAGAAGGGTTCTGGACAGGCTTTACGGCTACACCATCTCACCCGTTCTATGGTCGAAGCTCTCCAACAAGAGCCTGAGCGCAGGACGAGTCCAGTCACCGGGTCTGAGACTTGTCGTCGAAAGGGAGCGCACGAGGCTTACTTTCAAGAAGTCCGAATACTGGGACCTGAAGGCCGTCTTCGGTGAGGGCTTTGCAGCATCGATCGATTCCGTGGACACGCAGCGTGTGGCAAACGGAAAGGACTTCGACAGCGACACCGGAAAATACACCGGAAACTCGAAGGTCATCCTTCTAACAAAGACCGAGGCTGAGAAGCTCGCAAAGGCTCTTTCAGGCAGCGTCTTCACCATCCGCGATGTGAAGGAGAAGCAGGTTGTCCAGAAGCCGGCGGCTCCGTTCATCACCAGCACCCTCCAGCAGGAAGGAAACAGAAAGCTCCATCTTTCGGCCCGTGACACGATGCGCGTCGCACAGAGCCTTTACGAGAAGGGATACATCACCTACATGAGAACCGACAACCCGGCCCTCAGCCAGGAAGGAATCAAGGCGGCCCGCGAGGCGGCTCTGGCTCTGTACGGTTCAGACTATGTTCCCGCCGATTCAAGACAGTACTCTGCAAAGAGCACCGCTCAGGAAGCCCACGAGGCCATCAGACCTGCAGGCGAGCGCTTCATCCTCCCCGAGGACACAGGTCTCACCGGCCGTGAGCTCGAGCTGTACACCATGATCTGGAAGAGGACAATCGCCTCCCAGATGACCAACGCCATCAAGCAGAACACCACCGTCACGATCGATGCAACCGCATCCGACGGAAGAAAGACCGTGTTCTCCACAACCGGCGTCAGGATCGAGTTCCCCGGCTTCATCAGAGTATATGTAGAGGGTTCGGACGATCCGGATGCAGCTCTGGAAGACAAGGAGAATCCGCTTCCGCTGGTAGCTCCCGGCCAGGTCCTCAACAAGGACAGGATCGAGGATATCTGCCATGAGACCAAGGAGCCGAACAGATACACGGAAGCCTCTCTGGTCCAGGCACTTGAGAAACTCGGAATCGGAAGACCTTCCACTTATGCCTCGATCATCGACAGGATCTTCGAGAAGAACTATGTGATCAGGGAGAACGGAACGCTGGTTCCCACATTCATCGGATTCGGCGTCATCCAGCTTCTTGAGAGGTTCTTCAAGGACAGAATCGACTACGGTTTCACCAGCGACATGGAGAATGCACTGGATGAGATCGCCCAGGGCAAGCTGGACGAGCTTGCATTCCTCAAGAGCTTCTACGAGGGCGACGAGGGTCTCGACCAGCAGGTTCGCTCCAACAAGGCCAAGATCAACTCCAAGGACATCAAGAAACTCGATATCCCGCAGTTGAGCGAAGAGAACTGCATCTATCTCGGCCCGTACGGACCGTATGTCCGCGACGACGAGGGCAAGTTCATCTCCATTCCCGAGGACTGGACTCCGGCTGTTGTCACTGACGAGAAGATCAGGCAGCTCAAGGCCAACGGAAACCAGAAGAGCGAGACCAAGTCCAATGTCCCCGAGAAGATCGGAGAGACCGAGGACGGCCAGCCGATCCTTTACTGCACAGGCAAGTTCGGTGACTACTGGCAGGTGGGCGACAGGGCCAAGACCGAGGATATCCGCAGGTTCAAGGTTCCAAAGGAGCACATCGGAAACAGAAACATCTCCGCTGAGGCTGTCATGAGATACTTCGCGCTACCCAGAACTGTGGGCACGAACGCCAACGGCGAGACCATCACTGCCGATATCGGAAAGTATGGTCCGTACATCAAGTGCGGAAGCGATTTCAGAAGCATCAAGAGCTCCAACGATCTGTTCACCATCACCGAAGAGGATGCTAGAGCCATCCTCGAGACTCCGAAGGAGAGCGCAAGAAGCTCTTCCTCAAGAGCCAAGGCATCAGGCCAGAAGAAGGAGTCTTCCAGCCAGGCTGTCGTGGATTTCGGTGAGCACGAGGGCAAGAGCCTCGGAATTTTCCACGGACGTTACGGCTACTACCTCAAGTACGGAAAGGACAACATCGGACTTCCGAAGGAGTACAAGCAGGACGAGGCCGCCTGCAAGGCAATGACCCGCGAGGCTGCTATCGCTCTTCTCGGATGATCTGAACCACCGTCAAGACATTTTCCCGGACTGTGAATCTGATTTCATAGTCCGAGTATCTCATTCCATATACGCGCCCGGGATCGTTCTGATACTGCGGGCGCGGATCTTGTCTGAGGGCCTGGACGAGTGATTCGGCCTCGTCTTTCAGCATATCCCGGAACTCGTCCGGAAGCACCACTTCAAGTGTTTGATATTCGTTCTCGTCCACAAAACCCGAAACAGCGTCGGGATGGCTGTCGAACTGTGACAGGTACGGCTTGATGTCGTAGATCGGCGTACCGTCGAGAATGTCCGCTCCGATGACCTCGATCACGGGGCCTTCTTCCGTTTCAAGAATGCCCTTCAGTCTTACGCTGGAGATGCCCACGGGGTTCGGTCTGAAAGGGGAGCGCGTGGCAAAGACCCCGACTCTGGTGTTTCCGCCAAGCCTTGGTGGCCTGACTGTGGGGCGGAAGGAGTCGTCGGCTTTCGAGAATCCCCAGATGAGCCACAGGTGGGAAAAGCCCTCAAGGCCCCTGAGCGCGTTCATGTCCCGGTATTCCTTTTCGAACACTATCCGTGAGACGATATCGGTGAGACCGCTTTGTCTCGGGATTCCGAACTTCTCCCTGTAGGCATTGCGGATGTGGGCGATTGTCTTGAGCTGCATGGTTGAATTGTAGCAAAGCTTCACGTTGTTGCAAATGCCAAGTTCAGATAGTATCATTGAGCCGATGAATGGAATATTGAAAACCCTGATCACGCTGTTTTTCGGCTCGAATTACGGGTATTTTACTTTTGTATATGTCTTCTACATCGCCGGCCTGTGGTTCATGTTCAAAAAATCGGGCATTAAGTCATGGTGGGCCTTGGTTCCTTGTTTCAGGGAGTATCAGCTGGCAAAGTGCGCTGGAAATGTCAGAGCGGGGCGTGTCCTGTTTGCCTTGGATGTTCTGGGAACGATCTTCAACCTGGTGGAGGAGAGGATTCAGATCGCATCTTTCTCCATGCCGGCCGAGGTTCTGCTCCTTGCCCTTGTTACTGTTAGAATTATCTATGACATAAGGGTTTGCAAAGACCTTGCCGACGTATATAAGGTGAAGAGAATCTGGGTTCTGCCCTGGGTCCTGATAGAATGGCTTGTTGCCATGATCTGGGGACTGTCCAAGAAGTTCCAACCATATGCCAATGCGGAAGTGGCAGCTGCAGATTGGGAGTCCGCCCGCACTGTCAGGGTCCAGGAGATGCATCAGGAGATCCACACATGGTTCAGCGACCTCAAGGCCAACCTCAAGCGTGCGTTCGGATTCTTCGCATTCGGCGGTGACTGGAAGTGCCTTCCGATAGCGATCCTGATCACGGCAATTGTCGCGTCCATTGCCCGCACCGATTTCTTCACCTCGATGGATGGAACGGTCAAGGGATCTCTTGCCCTAACCTGTATCGCAATCTGGAACGGATGCTTCAACTCGATTCTTGTGGTTAGCAGGGAGAAGAAGGAAGTCAGAGCAAGGTACAAGGCCGGCATGAAGCTTTCCACCTACATCATCTCCGTCTTCCTCTATCAGTTCGCAATCTGCCTTGTCCAGACTGTTCTGGCAATCTACACATGTCGTATGGTGGGAATCCGTTTCCCGTCCGTTGGTCTTTTCGGATTACCCCTCATGGTCGAAATCGGAATCACCATGTTCCTGATCACTTTGGCTGCGGACATGCTCTCGCTTACGATTTCGGCTCTTGTGACTGATTCGATTGCGGCAATGACGATCATGCCGTTCGTGCTGGTGATCCAGCTTGTGTTCTCCGGAAGCGTAATTAACGTCTCCACCTGGAACCACAGCATCTCCAGGTACACTATCTCCAACTACGGAGTCAAATGCATCGCCGCCCAGGCCGACTACAACGAGCGTCCCATGATGCTTGCATGGAACTCGCTTCAGTCCATCAGGCACAACAAGGTGGGAACCGTGGTCAACATCGGCAAGGTCATGGACATGCTCCAGGACGAGAGCTCTCCGGCCATAATGGAGCTGCGCTCCACCAAGGTGGGCGACCTGTTCTCCATGGAGGACATCAAGAAGACGGTCGAGGAGAACAAGTCCCTGAATGCATTGCTGGACCGTGATCTGGGAATAGACCTCACGGTGGGCGACATCATTGACAAGATCAACGACGAGGAGCGTTTCCCGGCCCTGAAGGAACTTAAGCAGAAAGAGATCAGCAAGACCTTCACCGGAGGTGAGATAAAGGATCTGGTCAGCAAGGCCGATGCGTTCAAGTCCATGAAGGACAAGAAGATCATCATGGGTCTTTTCACCGTGGGTTCCGTAATTGACATCATCTTCGATTTCGTGAAGGACAAGGAATTCACCATAAAGATCAACGTCGGTGATGTCCTGGACAAGGCCCTTACAATGGATGCCGTCGTGGCCCTGCGTGAGAAAAAGCCGTTCGAGGGCCTGACGCTGCGCAAGATCCTTGCTGTCTCCGGTCTCGGAAGAATGGTGGAGAATCTGGGCACCAAATATGACGATTCCCAGATTACCGTCGGTGAGCTGATCGACACTGTCCTATCTCACGTGGAAGTCCAGAAGCTGCGGAACGTGGACATTGATTTCACAACCACAATCGATGAAATCATCAAGAAAGTGGGAGAGGAGAGGGTCAAGAGCTTCCTTATCGAGAATGCCTCTGACGCCGCCATGGTCGAGGAGTACAGGCACACCAGAGAGAACGTTGCCCACTACTGGAGGATGATCGGACTCTTTGTCCTGCTCTTTGCATTCACGTCAACCGCTTCCATCATCGTGGGAACACGCTGGGGAAACAGGAAAGAAAAGAAAGCTTGAGTTGATCAGCTTAAAAACGAGAACCGGCCCTCGCAGGCCGGTTCCTTGTTTTCTTTGGTTCTTTGCCAATCAGTTCTTTGAGAACAGTGTTGACTGAAGGATGGCGAAGAAGATCAGCAGGTCGATGATGAAGCTCTGCACGAAGTCGACCATCTCATAGTCGCTCAGTCTTGCAATGTCCTTGAAGACAATGACGAGTGCCCAGAAGACAACTGCGATGATTCCGCTGATGACTCCGATCTTTGCGGGCATGCCGGCGATGAGCTTGTCAAAGAAGATTCCGACTCCAGCAAGTGCCACAATTCCTGAAACGATGTAGATGAATGCATCCTCACCCAGGAACTTGAAGAGAGGTCTTGTGAAATCTGTACCTCTTGTGCTGATGAAACCTGCAATTCCCATGAAGACTAGCAGGATGCCGACAAGTCTCTTTGTGATGACTCCAAAATCGAACTGAGTGTTTTTGTTGTTTGCCATTTGATAAACTCCTCGCCGTGGATTGTATCATCAAAAGCTTTCCAGACTCAATGTCATATTTTAGTTAACAAAGAAACTCGTGTTATTTTACTGTTTTTTGCGGTTTGAATTCATCATCCGCTATGAAAAACAGGTTCTGCTTTGCCTGGTACAATCTGTTGACCATTTTCCGACACGGGTTGATAATGCGCCCATGAGATTCTTGGGAAATATTATTTGGCTAATATTCGGCGGTTTTCTCAGCGGCCTCGGCTGGATTATTGCAGGCATCGTCTGGTGCGTGACCATAATCGGTATTCCAATCGGAATGCAGTGCTTCAAACTGGCCAGTCTGTCCTTCTGCCCGTTCGGCCGCGAGGTCCGCTACGAAGGTGGAGCCGTCTCGTTCATAGTCAATGTGATCTGGTTTCTCGTCAGCGGACTCCCGCTTGCAATCGGCAACTTCCTTCTCGGATGTCTGCTGTGCGTCACCATCATCGGCATCCCGTTCGGCAAGCAGTTCTTCAAGATTGCAAAGCTTTCCTTGGCTCCCTTCGGAGCAGTGGTGATCTGATTTGATTTTATTTTAACTGAAAATGTATGATTATACATACTATAGGAGATTGTTATGAAGGAACAACGTGAGAATCTTGGAAGCCGGCTGGGATTCATCATGCTTAGCGCAGGCTGTGCCATCGGTTGCGGAAATGTTTGGAAATTCCCATGGATGACCGGACAGTACGGAGGAGGGGGATTTGTCCTGATTTATTTGTTCTGTCTCGCTCTGCTGGGGATTCCATCGCTTACAATGGAGTTCGCAATAGGAAGAGCTGCTCAGGCAAGTCCTGTGATGATGTATCAGAAACTGGAGAAGCCGGGACGAAAGTGGCACATCCACGGCATATTCTGCCTGATCGGAAACATTGCTCTCATGGCGTTCTATACCGTTGTGACCGGATGGATGATCTATTACTTCGTTAAGTTCCTTACGGGTGGAACGTCGAACCTGGGTTTTGTGTCCATGATTACAAATACCGGTGTTAACGTGACGTATCTTCTTATTGCTGTTGTGGTTGGATTCGGCGTGCTCTGCTTCAATCTTCAGGGCGGCCTCGAGAGGATAACAAAATACATGATGCTGGCTCTTCTGATTCTCATGCTTGTCCTCGCCGTTCACAGCGCAACACTTCCCGGAGCCAAGAAAGGTCTTGCTTTCTATCTGGTTCCCGATTTCTCGAAGATTACAGGTTCAGTCATCGTAGGAGCGATGAACCAGGCGTTCTTTACGCTTTCAATCGGAATAGGAGCCATGGCAATATTCGGAAGCTATATAGGAAAAGAGCGCTCCCTTCTAGGTGAGTCCCTGAATGTAATCCTTCTGGATACGTTCGTTGCAGTCATGGCCGGCTTCATCATGTTCCCTGCCTGCTTCACATACGGGATTCCCCTGAATGCGGGACCGTCGCTTCTGTTCGATACTATGGCAACCGTGTTCAATACAATGTCCGGCGGACGGGTCTGGGGCTCACTGTTCTTCCTGTTCATGGTTTTTGCCGCATTTTCGACCGAGCTTGCCGTGTTCGAGAACATTCTGGCCTGTGTGCGTGAGCTTACCGGTTGGAGCCGTCCGAAAGGATGCATTGTTTGCGGAGCTGGCATTTTCGTTCTTTCACTCACCACGGCTCTGGGCTACAGTGTATTCCATTTCCAGCCTTTCGCCGAAGGAACCGCATGGCTTGATTTCTGGGATTTCATTGTCAGTACGAATCTGCTTCCTCTGGGTGCCCTTGTTTTCTCTATCTTCTGCTGCTACAGAATCGGCTGGGGCTGGGACAAGTTCATCACCGAGGCAAATGCAGGAAAAGGCATGAAGGTGAAACCTTGGATGAAACCGGTTTTTAAGTACTTCGTCCCGATCTGCATCGGTGCCCTGTACCTTTACGGAATGCTGACCTTCAAATGGAAATGATTTGGTTGTAAGAAACTCAATCTGATAAACGAAAAAGGGACTGTCGCACAACAGCGATGGTCCCTTTCGTTTACGGGATCTACGGCTCTCGTCTTCATCGTAAGGCAATGCGGCTGCCTTGCTTCTCGTTTCGGATTGTTCGAATTTATAGAGCCGTATTATTTCTAGAAATAGCTTTTTTTGGCTTTTTGTCCGTGAATACAATCTAAGTGCAACAATTAGAAAAACGTAAGTGACTAAGAACTTGTGATGGAATGGTGTTTGCTACAGCAACACTCATGTAATCTGATGTTAGCAGCGGGCTGAAACGACCGGCGGAGGTGCAGACTGTCCCCAGGGCTCTCACTTTATGTTTCCTGTTTCAGACCAGTTCTTCGTAAAGCAGACGCTCGGGATACATAATCATGAGCTGGCTCATGATCAGTGTCCAGTTGAAAGGCTTCTGCCTCTTCTTGTTTTCCTTCTTTATGTAGTAGGAGTTGTCGAAGTCCCAAAACTGTAATAGCCAATCTATGAATAGGGGATCCTCAATCTTCTCGTTGCCATCAAGTCCTGCCTCTCTGGCTCTTCTGGCTATCGATTCAGCCTCAGATCTTCTGGTGATGTGGTGGTGCTCAGTGTCTCCTAATCTTTTTCTGAGACTCTCAACACTCTTGGCCGACATGAACTTGCCGGTCTCATCATTCTTGAACATGACATATTAGTAACTCTTGTCATTCACTTTCCGCTTGTAGATGGAATAATCAAGCACATTTCTCTCCTATAAAACATTTTATCAGAGAAAGATGTTTTCCCAAGGAACTTGGGTTATGAGATCAAGCATTTGCATAAATATTAGCAGAATTGCTGAAACGGAGGGTAAAAAAAACTTCCGAAGAACTAAGCTGTTTCCTCGGAAGACTTTGTTTTACGAGATCTACGGGGCTCGAACCCGTGGCCTCCACCGTGACAGGGTGGCGTGATAACCAGCTTCACCAAGATCCCTAACGCAATATGAAGTTACAATATTCATTTTTGTTTGTCAACATTGGAGGCAAAAAAAATTCAATTCGAGAGTGAGGGTACCTTTTATCGCTTGGAAACGGACCTGTAAAGGATTATAATCGACTGAAATCATAATCGGAGTGCTTCGTATGATGGAAATCCAGAAACAGCTTCTTTTGTTCATGTCGGGAATCCATTCCGGGTTTCTGAATCTTCTTGTCCAGGTCTTCACCATTTTCGGCGAGGAGTTCCTGTTGATTGCCATTTCGGTATTCATCTACTGGAACATCAACAAGAAGAACGGCTTTGTGATAAGCATGTCACTAATGAATGCCTTGTCAGTCATGGGCATTGCAAAGGCTATTGTAAGATTCCCCAGACCATGGATGGTCATTGATAATCTGGAGACTGTCAGACAGCATACAGCTACCGGTTATTCATTCCCCAGCGGACACACCACATGCGCGGCGAGTACCTACAGTGCCATTGCGATGACATTCAGAAAAAGGTGGCTGTCCATCCTTTGTGCGGTAGCAATTCTGCTTGTGGCACTTTCCAGAATGTATCTTTGTGTCCATTGGCCGATGGATGTGGTTGGCGGACTTCTGATTGGATGCGGAACAACTTTCATTTTCGGCGGGGTGTTCTCCAGAACGTATGATGACAAAGACAAATCCATTCGTCTTACCACGGCCATCGGATGCGTAATGACATTGGCAACAATTGTTCTCTCCATAATTCTAATGACAGGAAAGGGCGATGCACTTGCCTTTGATGATCTCTGTGTCTCATTCGCGGTCTACGGCGGTCTTGCTTTCGGTTTTTCAATTGAAAGACGTTATATTGATTTCGAAATTAACGAAGGTGAATGGGGAAAGAAGATACTTAGATATGTCATCGGATTGGCTGTGGTTGGTCTGATACTGTATGGAGGCAAAGTTCTGCTTCAGGCCATTGGATTCTACAATTATCTGACCCGCGCCCTGAGATACTTTGTCATAGGACTCTGGTGCTGCACATATCCGATGCTTGGAAAGAAGTTCAATCTTTTTTGATCAGGCCTTTCTCCCAAAACTATCAATCCTGTTAACTTTTCTTTCTCCTACACGATTGTTCATTGGCTGTGGGTTGCCTGTGCAGCGCTTTGCACATGCCAGGCGTGGCGCGGCCTTCAGCCTTGGCGCCCGACGCCTGAGGCTTGTGCGAAGATTGCCGATGCATCAGGCCACACACCGGCCCATGAACATG
>CADBOI010000132.1 GCA_902796335.1 uncultured Spirochaetales bacterium | reverse complement strand
GATTCTGCCAAGATTCCGCTGTAATCCGCACGGACGGACAGGTCGGACACCACAACGGAGATTCCTATTTTCCCGAACGGAGGATTCAATGAACCTTTGGAATCATCAGCAGATAATTCCGCGTCGTTTCCGGAAGAGGAATCCTCCGACGGGGATGCAAGGGCCGATATCCGTTGGATCGTCGAATCGTTTATCAGGACGGAGACATCGGAAACCACCACATCCGCATGGCCGTTTCCAATTCCAAGTGCGGCAAAGACAAGTCTCAGAAGGCTCAGGGAAACATCGACATTTCCTATGCTGACAGCCTCGGTGCCGTCATCGCATCTGACATGCACTCCGTTTATCCGGATTCCCTTCATGAGGGTGCTGTCCACGCTGTCCATGGTGATGCCAAGACCGGCGTCACCCTGCGGAATCATGGAGGAAACCATCTCCCTCACCCTGTCAAGGCCGTAAGCGGACGCATGGAAAAACAGCACTGCAAGCAGCACTGCCATGGCCAGCAAAACCGAGACTACGACTGAGGAGACCGTCCTTCTGAATTTCATTGCTAAGAAGTATAACAGTTGGAGGCACTTTGCGTAACATCAAAAGATTGAAATACACATTGGAAAACAGGTATATTTAGGCAAGGTTTCATTCCCGCGGAGGATGGTATGGCTGATGTTCTGAAGAAGTTCTGGGTCCTTGAAGGACTGGACGGTGCCGGCACGACGACACAGTTGAAGAATCTGGAAAACTACATGGTCGAAAAAGGCATGAGCGTCTTCCGCACCGCAGAGCCCACCATCTACGAATCCGGACTTCTCATCAGACGGGTCCTGAGCGGACAATTCAAGGTCCCGCAGTCGACCACCGCATATCTTTTCGCCGCAGACAGGGACAACCACCTGAACAACCCCGAATACGGAATCAGAAGTCACCTCGCAAAGGGCGAGACAGTCATCTCCGACAGATATTTCTTCTCTTCCCTGGCATACCAGAGCATCGGATTCAGTTTCGAGGAAGTGCAGAAGCTGAACAGCGCCTTCCCCTATCCTGAGCTCGTCCTCTATGTCGACACTCCTGTGAAGGACTGCATCAGGAGGATCGATTCCCGCGGAAACGAGAAGGAGATCTACGAGAAACTGGACTATCAGACAAAGGTCCACGACAACTACGAGCGCATCTTCTCCGCTCTGCCCGAGGGATGCCGACTGATACGGGTGGACGGGCGTCTTTCCCGCGAGGAGATATTCAGCAACCTGATTCAGGAGATAGGAATCTGACCGTTCAGATTCCTTTTTCTTTTGTTGCTGTTTGTTGCATTTTTTCAACTTTTTGGTTGCGACCGCTTTTTTCGCTGTGGTACAATCGAAATATCGTTTGAATGCCCTGCCAAGGCAAGGCGGAGGAATGTATAGTGCAAACAAACTGTGCGATTGAACTGAAGAACATCAGGAAGACCTTCGGTTCCATTGTCGCCAACGACGAGATCAACCTCCAGATCAACAAGGGAGAGATTCTCTGTCTGCTCGGTGAGAACGGAAGCGGAAAAACAACACTGATGAACATGCTCTCAGGCATCTACCAGCCGGACAGCGGTGAGATCTTCAAGGACGGCAATCCCGTATCCATCAGGTCCCCACGTGACGCCTATGCTCTCGGAATCGGAATGATCCACCAGCATTACCACCTGGTCGATGTCTTCACAGCGGCCCAGAACATCATTCTGGGTATGGAAGACCAGAAACTGGACCTCGGTGCCGTAAACGACAAGGTCAAGGAGATATGCGACAAGTACGGCTTCCACGTGGACCCCAAGAAGAAGATCTACGACATGTCAGTCTCCCAGAAGCAGACCATCGAGATTGTCAAGGTCCTGTACAGAGGTGCGGAGATCCTCATCCTGGACGAGCCCACCGCAGTCCTCACTCCTCAGGAGACGGACAAGCTCTTCGCAGTCCTGAGGAACATGAAGAAGGACAACAAGGCCATAGTCCTGATCACCCACAAACTTGCCGAAGTCCTTGCAGTTTCCGACAAAGTCGCTATCCTCAGAAAGGGAAAATACATCGGAACGGTCAACACAAAGGATGCCACGGCACAGTCGCTGACAGACATGATGGTCGGACGCGCGGTCAAGCTCAACATAGACAGACCGGTGTACGACAACATCCATGACAAACTCGTCATCAAGAACCTCACCGTCGTGGACAACGAGGGAATCAACAGACTGGACAACGTCACATTCACCGCAAAAGCAGGTGAGATCCTCGGAGTGGCGGGAATCGCCGGATCCGGACAGAGGGAGCTTCTGGAGTCCATAACAGGACTCTACCCCATCAAGGACGGCTCCATCATGTTCGTCAACGAGGACGGCAGCACGAACGAGCTTGTCGGAAAGACACCCATGCAGATACGCCAGGCCGGAGTCGGAATGGGATTCGTCCCCGAGGACAGACTTGGAATGGGACTTGTAGGTTCCATGGGTATGACGAGCAACATGATGCTCAGGTCCTGGAGAAACGGAAAGAGCATCTTCTTCAACAAGAAGTCGCCCGAATCACTTGCGAACAAGGTCTGGCAGGACCTTGAGGTCGTAACTCCCTCCACGGAGTTCCCCGTAAGGCGTATGTCCGGAGGAAACATCCAGAAGGTTCTGGTAGGAAGAGAAATTGCCTCCAGCCCACCCGTGCTTCTGACCGCATATGCCGTCAGAGGTCTGGACATCAACACATCGTATGCGATCTACAACCTCCTGACGGAGCAGAAGATGAGAGGTTCCGCCGTCATGTATGTCGGAGAGGAGCTTGACGTTCTTCTGGAGCTCTGCGACAGGATCCTCGTCCTGTGCGGAGGAAAGGTCAGCGGCATCGTGGATGCCAGGAAAACGACAAAGGAAGAAATCGGACTTCTGATGACCACCGTCGGCGGGCATGAAGGAGGTGAAAAATGAGCGAAGCTGGAAAAACTCCTCTGATCAGGCTTGTCAAACGCGGGGTCATGGACCCGAAGAAGGTATGGGCTATCAGAATCGGATCCATACTGTTCGCATTCATCCTCGGAATGATTCCAATCCTCATGGCCGGTGCAAACCCGTTCCAGAGCTATGGAATCATAATCAGCGGCGCACTCTCCAAGCCCGGATACATCAGGCAGACGGTCAAGAGAGCCGTTCCCCTTCTGGGTGCCGCTCTGGCTATCGCCCCCTGTTTCAAGATGAGATTCTGGAACATCGGAGCCGAAGGCCAGATCACAATGGGTGCCATCTTCGCATCCGCAATAGCGATCTGGTTCCAGGACAGCATCCCTGCCCTGCCGCTTCTGGTGATGATGATGCTCGCCGGAATCATCGGCGGAGCTATCTGGGCATTCATTCCCGGATTCTTCAAGGCCAGATACAACACAAACGAGACGCTCTTCACGCTGATGATGAACTACATAGCGATCGGAATAGTCAGGTGGCTTCAGGGCGGACCCTGGGAAGGAAGACCCGGAACACAGATCATCCCGATGTTCAAGGACAACGCCAGACTTCCGAACGTATTCGGAATCTACTGCGGATGGATAATCGTCCTGGTCATGGTCGTAATTGTCCATATCTACATGAATTACACAAAGCATGGCTATGAAGTCGCCGTCATCGGAGACTCGATCAACACGGCACGCTATGCCGGAATGAACGTCGGTTGGGTCATGATGAGAACCATGCTCTTCTCAGGTGCCATCTGCGGATGTGTCGGCTGGATGCTGGTTTCCGGAGCCAACGGAACCCTGAACGCTGATGTCGCCGGAGGTATGGGATTCACAGCAATCACCGTCGCCTGGCTCAGCCAGCTGAACTGCTTTGCAATGATCATAATCGCAAGCATCCTGGCAATCATAGGAAAGGGATCTGCAACCCTGCAGACAAAACTCAATGTCCCTGCATCAGTTGCCGACATCGTTTCCGGAATACTGCTCTTCTGTATGCTCGGTTGTGAGTTCTTCATCAACTACAAGATGGTGTTCAGAGGAAAGAAGGAGGTGAAAGCATGAGTTTCCTGAATTCAGTCATACTTCTGTTTGCAGCCGCCGGTGCTTACGGCACCGCACTCATGTTCGGAACAATCGGTGAGATCCTCACCGAGAAGTCCGGAAACCTCAACCTCGGTGTCGAGGGAATCATGTACATGGGCGGAATCTTCGGTCTCATCGCACCGAACGTATACGAGACGGCAGTCGGAGAAAGCGCAAGTCCGTTCGTGGCCATTGTCCTTGCCATCCTCGCATCGTTTGCAGTAGGCGCGATCTCCGGAGCGCTCTTCTCATTCATCACCGTAACACTCCGTGCAAACCAGAACGTCACGGGTCTTGCGATGACCACGTTCGGAACCGGTGTCGCAAAGTTCGCCGGAGAGCTCAGAAGAATGCAGGTCGGAGGATATGTAACTCTTTCCAACAAAATGAAATTCGCCTTCGACAAGCACTTCATGCCGGACTTCCTCAAGAAGATTCCGGTGGTGGGAAAGATCCTCTTCGACCAGTCCGAGTTCTTCTACCTGGCGATCATCTGCGCCGTTTTACTCCACCTGTTCCTGACCAAGACCAAGACAGGTCTCTACCTCAGGGCCGTTGGAGAATCCCCGGTTACAGCCGATGCCGCAGGTATCAACATCACCAAGTACAAGTACATCGCCACGATGATCGGCGGCGGAATCTCGGCCATAGGCGGAATGGTCTACACCATGACCACTGCCGGTTGTGTCTGGATCGAGGCTTCCCTTGCCGGAACCGGATGGCTTGCGGTAGCACTTGTCATCTTCTGCACATGGAGACCGCTGAACGCCACATGGAGTTCGGTCCTGTTCGGAGCATTGATGATCATGTACCTGAGAATCATCGTGAAGGGCTTCCCTATCGAGCTGTACAAGATTCTCCCGTACGTCGTCACAATAATCGTTCTGGTCATCACGAGCATGAGGAACATAAAGGACAAGCAGCCACCTGCATCTCTCGGTCTGAATTATTTCAGAGAAGACAGATAGCGACTGTTTGTTTGGGGTGTTTTGTGTTAGAATGGTTTTAGTCATTCCGACTAACCTATAATCCATATCTGCAATGATGGGCTTGGCCCATAAAGGAGTGTTTATGAAAAAACTTACAGTAGTTCTTTTGATTGCTCTTCTTGCAATGACTGCCGTTTTCGCTCAGTCCGGCAGTGAGACTGCCACAACAGCAAGCAAGGCAACCAAGATCGGTTTCGTTGTTATCAACGATGAGTCCGACCAGGGCTATACCTGGAACTTCGTCAACGGAATGGAAGCTGCACTCGCAAAGCTGAAGGCAGAGGGCTACAATGTCGAGCTCCTCTACAAGAAGAACACAACCGAGTCTGCAATCTGCAAGGACAACAACATCGAGCTTGCAGAGGAAGGATGTGAAATCATCTTCAACAACAGCTATGGATTCGAGCCTTACATGCTCGAGGCAGCCAAGGACTACCCGAAGACAGAGTTCGTCGGAATGACAAACTGCGGATCCCAGGTTGACAACAATCCCAACACATACAACGCATTCGCAGCCATCTACGAGGCCCGCTATGTCGCAGGTATCGCAGCAGGTATGAAGCTCCTGCAGGAGATCAACGAAGGCAAGATCAAGCCGGAAGAGGCTGTCATGGGTTATGTCGGCGCATTCTCATTCGCTGAGGTCATCTCCGG
>CADBOI010000131.1 GCA_902796335.1 uncultured Spirochaetales bacterium | reverse complement strand
TTTTTTTCCTGTCATAATGTCTCCTCCGGGGTTTGACCCCTTACACGGCTCTATACAGGAAAATTGTCGATTTCATAAAAGAATCGGTCAAAAAAAGTTTGAAAAAAGTTCAGAAAAAGGAAAAGGCCACCGGAAATGAATCCGATGGCCTCGATCTCACCGAAAAAACTATCAGTAGAGCTTTCTCAGATTGTCTGCAGCATCCAGAGCCATGAGGGCCTTCACAGGATCCTTGACCTTTGCCATGAAGATCATAGCTGCGATGACATACGGCTTGTAGGAAGCCTGCTTGTAGAGCGGATCGAGATATCTGTCGAAGACAGAGTTGTCGACCTCACCTTCCTTGCAAGAAAGACCGGTGATGTCTGCCGGCAGACAGTGCAGATAGAGAGCCTTGCCGTCCTTTGTCAGCTTCATCTTCTCTTCTGAACATGTCCAGTCCTTGTGCTCTGCGTTCTGAGCGAGAAGCTTCTTCTCGAGAGCATCGATACCGGCCTTGTCTCCCTTCTGGTACAGGCGGGTTCTCTCTTCCATGGCTGCGAACGGAGCCCAGCTCTTCGGATAGACGATATCGGCATCCTTGAATGCCTCGTCCATGCTGTTGCACTGCTTGAATGAGCCGCCTGTGGCAGCAGCGTTCTTCTTGGCTACCTCGATGACTTCCGGCATCACCTCATATCCCTCGGGATGTGCGAGTGTGACATCCATGCCGAATCTTGTGAACAGGCCGATGACTCCCTGCGGGACGCTGAGCGGCTTGCCGTATGACGGGCTGTATGCCCATGTCATGGCAACCTTCTTGCCCTTGAGGTTCTCGACTCCGCCGAACTGATGGATGACATGGAGCATGTCGGCCATGCACTGTGTCGGGTGGTCGACGTCGCACTGGAGGTTGACCAGTGTCGGTCTCTGCTCGAGAATGCCGTGTCTGTAGCCGTACTCGCAGGCATCGATGAATGTCTTCTGGTACTTGTGGCCTTCGCCGATGAACATGTCGTCGCGGATACCAACGACATCAGCCATGAATGAGACCATGTTTGCAGTCTCTCTGACTGTCTCACCGTGTGCGATCTGAGAGACCTTCTCGTCAAGGACCTGCTCCTCGAGACCCAGCAGGTTACATGCGCTGGCGAATGAGAAACGTGTTCTGGTGGAGTTGTCTCTGAAGATTGAGATTCCGAGACCGGAGTCGAAGATCCTTGTGCTCTTGTTGTGCTCACGAAGATCCCTAAGTGCGTCTGCCACTGTGAAGATGGCATCGATCTCCTCATCTGTCTTGTCCCATGTCCAGTAGAAGTCATTCTTGTACATGTTGTTGATGTGGAGTGTCTCAAGATGTCTGGCAAGTTCCAATGCTTTGCTCATTGTTATCTCCTATTTGATTTTTATCCTATCTTACTTGATGTCGTTGCCCGTAAGCTCCTGTCTGAAGCTTGTTGCACTACCCTTGCCTGCTTCCGGCTTGTATAGCATCGGAGCTGCTGCAAGAACTGAAGCGCAGACCACGAGGTCCTGCTTCCATGTGATCTCGTTCGGAGCATGTGCCTGGCTCTCGGCTCCCGGTCCGAAACCCACGCAAGGAATGCCGTAGCGGCCCTGGATGGCAACGCCGTTTGTGGAGAATGTCCACTTGTCGATGAGAGGTCTGCCGACTCTGGTGCTCTTTGCCTTGTCGTCTGCCCAGATTCTCTCCTGTCCCCACAGTGCATGGTATGCATCTGCGAGAGCCTTGACGTGCGGTGCGCTCTCCTTATTGATCCATGTCGGGAAGAAGCACTCTGTCTTGTAGACCTCTCCGGTCCATGCCGGTCTGTCATACCAGTACATGCTGACCTTGACGTCGTCGCCGTACTTCTTGACTGAAGGCAGGTCCTCGATTTCCTTGAGACAGGTCTTGTAGGTCTCGCCTGCTGTCATTCTGCGGTCGATTGAGATGGCGCAGCTGTCTGCGACAGCACATCTTGAAGGAGATGTGTAGAAGATCTGGCTGACTGTACATGTTCCGCGGCCGAGGAAGCGTGCATCCTCATAGTGCTCCGGGTTGTACTTCGGATCCAGCATCTTCACAAGACCCTTGATCTCCACCTTGTCGTCTGCAGGGTTCTCGTTGAGAGCTCTGACGT
The DNA here is from genome assembly GCA_902796335.1 of uncultured Spirochaetales bacterium. Classification (GTDB taxonomy): domain Bacteria; phylum Spirochaetota; class Spirochaetia; order Sphaerochaetales; family Sphaerochaetaceae; genus UBA9732. The sequence goes on along the minus strand of CADBOI010000131.1, from coordinate 2,097 downwards.
CCTGGAGGATGTCAGCCATCTTGTAGATTGCGTTGTCTCCTCTCTCAGGTGCAGAACCGTGGCAGGAAACGCCCTTGACGTCGACTCTGATCTCCATTCTGCCTCTGTGACCGCGGTAGATTCCGCCGTCTGTGGGCTCTGTGGAAATGACGAACTCGGGAACGATCTTGTCAACATTGTAGATGTACTGCCAGCACATTCCGTCGCAGTCCTCTTCCTGGACCGAACCGACGACCATGATCTTATATCCCTCGGGAATGAGTCCCAGGTCCTTCATGATTCTGGCACCATATGTTGCGGAAGCCATTCCGCCTTCCTGGTCGGAACCACCGCGGCCGTAGATGATCTTGTCGGTCTCGTATCCCTTGTAAGGATCATCTGTCCAGTTGTTGATGTTTCCGATTCCAACTGTATCGATATGGGAGTCAATTGCGATGATCTTGTCGCCCTTGCCCATCCATCCGATGACGTTTCCAAGCCCGTCGATCTCAACCTTATCGTAACCGAGCTTCTCCATCTCTTCCTTGATCCTGTGGACAACACCCTTCTCCTCGCAACTTTCCGATGGGATGGCAATCATGTCTCTAAGGAACTTGGTCATGTCTGGACCATACTTTTCTGCTGCTTTTTTGATGGCTTCAAAGTCCATGTAATATCCTCCATAAAAATCAGTTTTCTTGGACGTAGGGCGCACTTGTCCCTATGCTAAGAATTTTACAACCACATGCAACAAAATGCAACAAAATTTATCTGTCTGACCCCACCACGCATCTCATCCCCTGCGGCCATTGAAATCCGACCTGAAATGTGCCATCTTTGCAGTCATGAAGACGAACGCGATGAGAATCCTGGACTCCATGAACATAGGCTACGAGGTGCTCGAATACGACATCCCCGACGACCTGAACATCGACATCGCCCTTCATTCGGCAAAAGTCCTGGGCCTGTCCGACGAACAGGTCTACAAAACCATAATCATGATCAATTCGGACAGGCAGTACCACGTCTTCTGCCTCCCCGCTGGCTTCTCCATCAGTCTGAAGAAGGCCCGCGAAATCACAAAAAGCTCCTCGATCGACCTGATGAAAACCGACAACATCCTCGCCCTCACCGGCTACATCCGTGGAGGGGTCTCGCCCATAGGCATGAAAAGGCACTTCCCCACCTACATATGCGAGCTCGCACAGCTCGAGGACTTTATATATGTCTCCGCAGGGCTTCGAGGGGTCTCCCTCAAGATCAGACCGGACGACCTGGCCCGGGCCTGCAGCGCCTCATTCTGCGATTTCGTCCAGTGAGAATCGAAAAATAAACCTAAACTCGAACTAAACCGGAGTTCATGTTTAAAAATAAACATTGATTTCAAAATTATGTTCAAACAGGTTTATGGTTCTTCCTCATGACCAGCCTGTACACCAGATAATCCAGTCCCAGAAGCATCAGGACCGCAACCGTAAGAACAAGACCTGTCAGGAAAACCGAGTCCGGCAGGAAATCCAGCATGGCGAAGTTGCCGTGCTTGAGGTAGAGGTAATGAGCATCCTCATACTTGCCGTTGAAGTAGACGCACGGGACGGCAAGACAGAACAGAGCACCGATTGTCAGAGGAATACCATAAGGTCTGACCTCGTATTTGTGAACGAACATCATGTAGAACATTCCGACCATGGGAAGAAGATGCTCGCCCCAGTACTGATAGTATCTGTAGTATCCCGGCCCCATAGCACTGATTACGGCAGGAAAAAGAATAGGAAGGATTCCGGCACTCATCGTCAGGAAGAAGCTGAGGTTGAACAGCCTCTTGGACTCGCTCATCATCATGAATGTGGTGCAGATCAGCGTCCACTGGCAGACCTGAAGCGGCAGAAACCCCATCATGCTCTTGTCAGGATCGGTTCCGGGCCCTACGTATACAAGACGCCAGAAATATGACATCTCGCAGATGATCATCACAAAAGCATATATGAAGCGGAACGTCCTCTCGCCCTTCCATGTGCGGATCTTCTCCCTGTTGCGCCAGATTAGGATGATTGCGGCCACAGCCAGCAGAATAGGAATGATATGCGCCAGAGACCACTGTCTGAAATCTCCCATTTC